>JBIKMQ010000257.1:0-4400 GCA_044359215.1 Candidatus Chromulinivoraceae bacterium | reverse complement strand
CGCTGGCCACGGCCGAGCGCTGGGGCACCCGCTGGTGCTGGCCGGACGCCTCCCGCGAAGGGGTGCTGCCCATCGACGACTCCGACATGGGGTGCTCCTGCACCGGCACCAAGTGCACCATCCGCGAGGCGTGGACCCGCCAGCATCCCGGCCTGCGGATCGAGCCGGGAGACGCCCTGACGGACGACGGACAGGAGACCTGGAACCTGTTGGCCGAGCGCGGCATCGATCACGTCATCCTCTGCGGTGTCCACCTCAACATGTGCGTGCTCGGGCGCCCCTTCGCCATCCGGCAGATGGTGGGCCTGGGCAAGCAGGTGGCCCTCATCCGGGACCTCACCGACACCATGTACAACCCCGATCGCCCTCCCGGGGTGGATCACTTCACCGGCACCGACCTCGTCGTCGCCCACGTCGAGCGCCACTGGTGCCCGACCTTCACCAGCGCGGACCTCACCGGGGGGCGGCCGTTCCGCTTCCGTGACGATCGCCGCTGACCTTGGCCTACGGCCCTGAGCCTCCGCCCCGACCTCCCGCCGCCGCCTGACCCATGGCCCAGAACGTCCGCTGCCTGTTGTGCCACCACGAGGCGACCACCGTGGTCGACTCGCTGACCCCTGCCGAGATCGGGCGACTGTGGAACTACTTTGGGGTGACCTTGGGGTCCGAGGCGCTGGCCTCCTTCCGGGGCGCGGAGCGGGTGACCGAGCACCGATGCGCGGCCTGCGGGTTCGAGTTCTTCGACCCGGTGCTGCCGGGCAACGGGGCCTTCTATGCCGACCTTCAGTCCCAGGTCGACCGTTACTACCCGCCCGACAGCCCGTCGTTCCTCCACGCCATCGGCCTGGCCTCCCGCGCGGGCAGCCGCGACTGCCTGGACCTGGGCTGCGGGGATGGTGGCTTCCTGGATTTGGCCCGTTCGCGCGGGCTCGAGACCCATGGCCTGGATCTCAACCCCAAGGCCGTGGCCGCCGCCCGCGCCAAGGGACACGACGTCCACGCCTCGACGGCCGAGGAATATGCCCGGACCCACGCGGACCGGAAGTTCTCGCTGGTGACCGCCTTCGAGGTGATGGAGCACGTGCCCGATCCGGTGGCCTTCTTCCGGGATGCGGCCAACCTCGTGGCCCCGGGCGGGCATCTTGTCCTCTCCGTGCCCCATGGGCGCGGCATCTACCGCTGGTGGACGCTCGAGCCCTGCCAGTGGCCGCCCCATCACATCACCCACTGGCGCCGGGCCGACCTCGAGCGCCTCGGCACCCGACATGGCCTGGAACCGGTGTGGTTCGGTGCCGACCCGCTGCGCGGCGTGCAGGTCCGCTTGAGCCTCCAGACGCAGGGTGACCTGGAGCACCTGTTGGGGCGGCGCCCATCCAAGCCGAGCCGCCTGTGGACCGAGGGAATCACCTTCCTCTATCGGGCTGCCCTCTGCCGGCACTACCTGCCGTGGGGCACCAGCCTCCACGCCCATTACCGCAGGCCGGCCGGCGCCTGAACCCAGCGGGGGCTCAGGTCCCTTGGCCGGAATCGGTGGCAGTCCGGCCCGACCACCGGCGGCGCAGATCCATCAGGCGACGGGTGGCGGCAAACGACAGCCAATCGGTGCCGGGAGGCCTTCGCGGCAACGGTCGGCGGGGCAGGGGAGGCATGGCCGCGACTTGCCGGGCGAATTGCGCGACGCTGGCCCGGTAGGCGGAGGCGGCGTGACCGGCGACCCGTTCGATGGACCGGCGGCGGCATTCAGCGACCTGATCCGCGGGCCAATGGACCATCCGTCCGACGAGCGCCGAGAGCGCCTCGAGGTCGCCGGCGGGGTAGGCCAGTTCGGGCCGCACGTCCGCGGCATACCGGTCGCCGCCACTGCCGATGGCCGGATGGATCGGGATCACACCGGCCGCCATGGCCTCGATCAGCGCGATGGGCGTGCCCTCGTAGTCGCTGACGAAGAGCAGCGCGTCCCAGCCCGACAGGAGATTCCAGTACTCGGCCCCCGACCGGCGCCCGTGGAAGAGGACGCGGGCTCGATCCGGCAGGCGCGCCTCAAGCCAGGAACGCTCCGGGCCGTCCCCGAGGAACTCGAGCCGGTAGTCGATCCGGGCCGCCTCCAGCCGGGTCACCAGGTCGGGAATCCGGTCGACGCGCTTCTGCTCGTGGGCGAGTCGGCCGCAGAACCCCAGGCGGAACGGAGAGCCCCAGGGGCGGGCAGGGGACGGCAGGACCGAGGGCGGGTCGATGGGATAGAGCACCCGCAGCAACCGCCCGGCCGGGAGGTCGGGCCGGGCCGCGAGGACCCGTTCGACAAGGCGGTCGTTCACGCAGGCGAAACCGTCGGCCCAATGCGCGCGGGTCTGCAACTGCCCGTCGAGGCCCGGCGTGTCGCTGTGCAGGTACAGGATCCGGCGGGCCGTCGCCGGGAGCAGGTCGTCGAAGTAGGCCCAGCCCCAGACCGTGTGGTAGACGACGACATCGGGTTGCCATCCCGGAAAGGCCTCGGCCACCCGGCGGCGGGCCGCCCGGATTGACCATGTGTCGCGGAACCCCAGGAACCGGGCGCGGGGCCAACCGGGCACGGCATCTTCCCAGAAGACCAGGAACCGGGAGTCGATGCCCTCGGCCGCGTCGGTCTCATGATGGTGCCGCAGCACCGACTCGACGCCTCCGAGGCCCGCGAACTGGGTGCCGATGGACAGGACGCGCAACGGGGTCGCGGCGACGGTCCCGGTCGGGCTCATGCGGTGGGCCCCTCCGGCGTCCCGGTCCCCACCTCGATCCAGACCCGGCCGTCGAGCACCCGCGTGGGGAACGAGTGCAGGGGTTTATCCGGCCGGGTCAGGCCTGCACCCGTCCGGACGTCGAACGCCCATCCATGAAGCGGGCAGTGGAGCGTGCATCCATCGAGGAAGCCGGAACCCATGGAGGCTCCCCGATGGGGGCAGGTGTCCTCGACTGCATGGAAACCGTCCTCCAGGCGCACCAGGGTGATCCGACGGCCCCGCACCTCCACGGTCCGGCAATGCCCCGGGGACAGGCTGGGGGCATCGGCGACATCGCACCAGGAATCCATGGCCAGAGGGAGCCACCGGAGGCGTGTCCATGGCAAGCTCCCGACGTTCCCCCTGCCACGGTGGGGAGCGGCTCCGGGTGGCCTGAGGCTCCGTTGCGGCCGAGGAGGATGCCACTTGGCATCCGGCGTTGCCGGGGTAGGTTCCCACCATCGACCGACCATGATGCGCCATGCCCTGACCGGACTCTGTCTCGGAATCCTCACCGCGGTCGCCCAGAACGGCGACAAGCCGGGCGAAACCCAGCGCGAGGTGGTTCCCGCCGACCGCATCCCGCCCGCCCCGGTGCTCGCGCCGGCCGAGCAGATCCGCTCGTTCCGCCTGCCGCCCGGCTTCACCGTCGAGCTGGTGGCGGCAGAGCCGCTCGTGCATTCGCCGGTGGCCATCCAGTTCGATCCGCAGGGCCGCCTCTGGGTCGTGGAGATGACCGGCTACATGCCCAACGTCGAGGCCAAGGGCGAAGCCGAGCCCACCGGGACGATCGCCATCCTGTCCGACACCGATGCCGACGGCCGAATGGACACCCGCACGGTCTTCGCCGACCGCCTGGTGATGCCCCGGGCGCTCCACCTGACCCACGGCGGCGCCCTGGTCGCCGAGCCTCCGAGGCTCTGGTGGATGAAGGACACCGACGGCGACGGCAAGGCCGACCAGAAGCTGCTCGTCGCCACCGACTACGCGACCCAGAACGACCCGGCCCTGGGCCTCAAATCCAACCCCGAGCACGCCAGCAACGGGTTGCTCCGCAATCTCGACAACTGGATCTACTCGGCCAACCACACCGTGCGGTTCCGCAATGCGGCTGGCTCGCCGCCATCGTGGATCCGCGAGGACACCGTGACGCGCGGCCAGTGGGGCATCACCCACGACGACGTCGGGCGCCTGGTCTACAACTCCAACTCCGACCAGATCCGTGGCGATCTCGTGCCCGCGCACTACCTGCTCCGCAATCCCAACCTGAAGTCGGCGTTCGGTGTCAATGCGCAGTGGGCCAAGTCCCAGCAGGTGTGGCCTTCCCGGGTGAATCCGGGGGTGAACCGGGGCTACCAGCCCAACACGCTGACGGCCGAGGGCAGGCTGGCGAGTTTCACGGCGGCCTGTGGCCCGCTGGTGTACCGGGGTGACCAGTTCCCGGAGGAGTTCCGCGGCGACGTCTTCCTGTGCGAACCGAGCGCCAACCTCATCCGCCGCAACAAGCTCACCGAAGACGACGGGGTCATCACCGCCGCCAACGCCTACGCGTCGGACGAATTCCTGACCTCCACCGACGAGCGCTTCCGGCCGGTGAACCTGCAGAATGGCCCCGACGGGGCGCTCTACGTGGTCGACATGGCGCGG
>JBIKMQ010000462.1:0-3115 GCA_044359215.1 Candidatus Chromulinivoraceae bacterium | reverse complement strand
GGCGAGGTGTAGGTCTTGAACTCGCCCGGCGTGTTCGCGTTCTTCTGGCGCCAGACTTTGAGGGTCACGTTCATGGCAGTGGGGAGGCGGTGTTGCGGGTGCGGTTCACTTGTAGCTGCGGGTGCTCATCTTGACCTCCTCGTAGACGAGGGGCTCACGGTTGAGGACCGGGGCCTTGTCAACCGCCCCGGCGTATTCCCAGGCACCCACGAAGGCGAACTGGTCGTCGCGGCGCTTGACGTCGCCGGCATTGACGACGCCCTGCTGCACCTCGGGATCGGCGGCCGTGTACTGGTACTCCTCGCGGAAGTGCCCGCCACAGCTCTCCTCGCGCATCAGCGCATCCCGGCACATGAGTTCGCCCAGCTCGATGAAGTCGGCGACGCGACCGGCCTTCTCGAGCGACTGGTTCCAGCCATCGGACTCGCCGAGCACCTTCACCTGCGTGCGGAACTCCTCGCGCAGGTCGCCGATCAGCTGGATGGCCTTCTGGAGGCCCGCCGCATTCCGGGCCATGCCGCAGTATTCCCACATGATCTTGCCCAGTTGCTTGTGGAAGCTGTCGGGAGTCCGCCTGCCATTGCCGGAAACCACCCGCCGGATGAAGCCGCGGACATCGTCCTCGGCCTGCTGGAACTCGCCCCGGTCGGTCGCCGGCCGGGTGCCCGCCTTCACCGTGGCCAGGTAGGTGGCGATGGTGCTCGGCAGCACGAAGTACCCGTCGGAGAGCCCCTGCATGAGCGCGCTGGCGCCAAGGCGGTTGGCCCCGTGGTCGGAGAAGTTGGCCTCGCCCAGCACGAACAGGCCGGGGATGTTGCTCATGAGGTTGTAGTCCACCCACAGACCCCCCATCGTGTAGTGCACGGCCGGGTAGATGCGCATCGGCGTCTTGTAGGCGTCCTCGTTGGTGATCTCGTGGTACATCGCGAACAGGTTGCCATAGCGCTCGCGCACCTTGCCCTCGCCCAGTCGGCGGATGGAGTCGGCGAAGTCCAGATACACGCCCAGGCCGGTGTCGCCGATGCCGCGCCCCTCGTCGCAGACATACTTGGCGGCCCGGCTGGCGATGTCCCGCGGGGCCAGATTGCCGAAGGCCGAGTACATCCGCTCCAGGTAGTAATCCCGGTCGGCCTCGGCGATCTCCGCCGGGTTCTTCAGGCGGTCCTCCTTGCGCTTGGGCACCCAGATGCGCCCGTCATTGCGCAGCGATTCCGACATCAGGGTGAGCTTCGACTGGTAGTCGCCCGAGACGGGGATGCAGGTCGGGTGGATCTGCGTGTAGCACGGGTTGGCGAAGCAGGCCCCCCGCTTGTACGCACGCCAGATGGCCGTGGTGTTCGAGCCCCGGGCGTAGGTGGAAAGGTTGTATACGTTGCCATACCCGCCGGTGGCCAGCACGACCGCATCGGCGCTGTGGCGGGTGATCTCGCCGGTCTGCAGATTGCGAACGATGATGCCCTTGGCGTGGCCGTCGACCACCACCAGGTCGAGCATCTCGGAATGGGTGTGGGACTTCACCCCGCCGGCGCCGATCATCTTGTTCAGCGCTGAATAGGCGCCGAGCAGCAGTTGCTGACCGGTCTGACCGCGGGCGTAGAAGGTGCGGGAGACTTGGGCTCCGCCGAAGGACCGGTTGTCGAGCAGGCCACCGTACTCGCGGGCGAACGGGACCCCTTGGGCCGCGCACTGGTCGATGATGTTGACCGAGACCTCGGCCAACCGGTGCACGTTGGCCTCACGCGCCCGATAGTCACCGCCCTTGATGGTGTCGTAGAAGAGCCGGTGCACGGAGTCACCGTCGTTCTGGTAGTTCTTGGCGGCGTTGATGCCACCCTGCGCGGCGACCGAATGGGCGCGGCGGGGTGAATCGTGGAAGACGAAGTTGTGCACCTCGTAGCCCAGCTCGGCGAGGGTCGCGGAGGCGCTGGATCCCGCCAGGCCCGCCCCGACGACGATGACCTTGTATTTCCGCTTGTTGGCCGGGTTGATCAGCTTGGAGCTGAACTTGTGCTTCTCCCACTTGCCGGCGAGGGAGCCCGAGGGAATCTGAGAATTGAGGGTGGCCATATCAGCGAAGGGTCTCCGTTGCGGTGGTCGGATTCCTCGGGGCGGACTGGACCTGCCCGCCCACCATCCCGGTCAGGACGGCCACGGGGATCGACGCATACCCGAGGAAGACGACAAAGCTGGCGACCTTGGCAAAGGCGGCGATGCGCGGCCACCAGACGTGGTTCCGCAGTCCCAGAGACTGGAACATCGACGCCAGCCCGTGGCCCAGGTGCACGAAGAGGAGGGCCTGCGCGATGAGATAGAAAAGGCTGACCCAGCCCTTGCGGAACCCATGAACCATCATCGCATACACGTCCTGCACCTGGGTGCCATCGGCCAGGAGGGCTGTGAGGGTCCGGACATCCAGACCGCCATTGAGGGCCGGGAGCTGGGCGGTGAAGTGCAGCAGGTGGTAGACGACAAACGACAGGATCACCAGGCCGCTGACCAGCATGTAGCGCGACTGCCAGCTCGAGCCATGGGCGCTTCCGCCCGCATAACCGACCGGGCGGGCCGCGCGATTGGCGGCACTCAGGCTCAGCGCGGCGGCCACGTGAAGCCCCACGGTGGCCAGCAGACCGAGGCGCGCCCCCCACAGCAGGCCAGGCTTGGACTTGAGGAAATGGGCGTAGGAATTGATGAGCTCCGGCTTTCCGAAGATCTGCAGGTTCCCGAGCAGATGCCCGACCACGAAACCGAAGAGGGCCAGGCCGGTCAGGGCCATGAGGTACTTCTTCCCGAGGGAGGAGCGCCAGACGCGTTGCAACAGGTTCATGGGAGCGAAATCACCGCGGAAACTTGGAGAATGTAACATCTCCGTGCCGCCAGATAATGACCTCCGCTTCAAACCGTCAAACGTTCCGACACGGTATTAGGAGGGCTTCCAGCCTCGTTAAGAGTCCGGACCGCCCCCCCGGGGAGGATCCCGGCGCGGTCGACGTCATCCGTTCAGCGGGCGCTCACCCGGTAGAACCGGTCGGATTCCGGGGCGGGGATTTCCCAAGTCAACCGGCCGGCGCCTCGATCGACGGGGGCCCCGACCACCATGGGTGCCCACTCACCGGAG
>JBIKMQ010000256.1:0-4409 GCA_044359215.1 Candidatus Chromulinivoraceae bacterium | reverse complement strand
ATCGCGCCGGCCTTCTCGAGCTCGGCGATGACGCGGGCGATGTTGGACTGCTTCTGGCCGATCGCGACGTAGATGTTGTAGACCGGACGGAAATCCTTGGCCCCGGCGTTCTGGCGGTTGATCCGGGCCTGGTTGATCATCGTGTCCACCCCGATGGTGGTCTTGCCGGTGGAACGGTCGCCGATGATCAGCTCGCGCTGGCCGCGGCCGATGGGGATCATCGCGTCGACGGCCATGATGCCCGTCTGGAGGGGCTGGCTGACGGACTTCCGCTTCACGATGCCGGGGGCGATCTTCTCGACGGGATAGAAGGTCGTCGACTCGATCGGGCCCTTGCCGTCGAGCGGGCGGCCGAGCACGTCGACGACGCGGCCGAGCAGGCCCTTGCCGACAGGCACCGAGAGAAGCTTGCCGGTGGTCTTGACCTCGCTGCCCTCGCGCAGGGAGGTGTACTCGCCCAGGATGATGGCGCCGACCTCGGTCTCCTCGAGGTTCAGGGCGAGGCCGATCACGCCGCCGCCGAAGTCGAGCATCTCGTTGGCCATGCAGTCCGAAAGGCCCTCGATCTTGCAGACGCCGTCGGAGATCTCGCGGATCTGTCCGACGTTTTGGCGGGTCACGGACGCCTTGGCGCCGGCGATCTTGGCCTCGATTTCTTGGAGCAGGGAACTCATGTCGTCAGTGGGATTGGTCGGCTGTTGGAAAGGGAACGGATCGTCAGAAACTCTTCTCGAGGGTCGCCAGGCGGGCCCTCACCGTGCCGTCGTACACGTCGCTGCCCACCTGGACCCGGAGGCCGCCGATGTGGGCGGGTTGCACGGAGAACTGGAACTCGAGGCCTTGGCCGTACCGACGGCCCAGGGTCTCGCGGATCGAGGCCTTCACCTCGGGCGAGGGGTCGACCGCGCTCTCGACGCGGGCCGTGCGGCGGCCGACATCGATCTTGACCAGCGACAGGAAGTGCTGAAGCGCCGCCAGGTGGTTGCGGGGCTTGGCCTGGATGACCTGGTCGACGGTCTGCCGGACGCGGGCCTCGTCGAGGATGCCGTCGCGCAGGCAGGCTCGGTAGAGATCCTTGCCGTCGCGGCGGGCCTGTTTTCCGATCTTCATCCGGTGGTCGGGTTCTTGGGGGGAAGGGGGGGGTGCGCTGGTTCCGTGGGCGTTCGCTCAGGCGGCGAGCTGACGCTGCGTCTCCTCGGCCAGGCGCTTCTGGTCGTCGAGGGTCAGGATCTTGCCGGTGACCTCGAGGCTCGCGGCCACGACCAGCCGGCCGAACTCCTTCTGCAGCTCGGCCTTCAGGCGGTCCAGCTCGGCCTCGTTGGCCTGCCGGGCCTTGGTGACGATCTCCTCGGCGGCGGCGACGGCGCGGCGGGTCTCGGCCTCGGCGACACGGGCTGCGGCGGCCCGGGCCTCCTCGAGAGCCTTGGCCGACTGGGCGCCGACCTCCGCGAGCAGCTCCTGGGCCTTCCGCTGGGCGGAGGCGAGATCATCCTTGGCCTTGGCGGCATCGGCCAGACCCTGGGCGATGGCTGACCGCCGCTCCTCGAGGGTCTTCTGGATGGGGCCCACGGCCCACTTCTTCAGGATGAGCGCCACCAGCACGAAGCTGATCGTGTTGGCGATCAGCGCCGGCACATTGGCGCCGAAGGTCTTGGCGATCTGTTCGACGGGTCCGCCTTCGGCGGCCGCCAGGAGGGCGAGGAGGCTCATTTCGGTGGAAATCGGGATCGGGTGCAGGTTCTGGGTCGGTCCGGGAGTCGCGGTGTTCGGGAGTCGCGGTGTTCGGGATGGACGTCCGGACGGGTCGGTCAGGATCGGCCGGCCGGGCGCAGGATCCCGCCTGAGGGGGATCCCGCGCCGGTGGTGCCGGTCACTTGCCGTTCCAGAGGAACAGCGCGAAGAAGACGATGCCCTCGGCGAAGGCGGTGCTCAGGATGGCCTGCACGAGGATCTTGGTCGCGGCACCAGGGTTGCGGCCGACGGCCTCGGCGGCGCTCTTGCCGATGAGACCGACGCCGATGGCGGCACCGAAGGCGGCTGCGGCCACGTGGATGTTTCCGGACATTTCTGCGATCATGTGGATGGGGTGTCGTGGTTGTTGTTGCGCGGGCGCCCCGGCAGTCTTGCCACCGTCTGGCGTCCGAAATCGGTCTAGTGGTGGGAGCCGTCCTCCCCGTGCTCCTCGTCGTGCGAACAGATGAGGAGGGTGAAGACCGCCGTCAGGAGCATGAAGACTAGGGCCTGGACGAGGCCGACCAGGAGTTCCATGAAGTAGAAGGGCAGGGCCGTCAACCAGCCCCAGGTGTCGCCGCCCAGGTGGGTCATGGATTCCAGCATGTTCTCGCCGGCGAAGACGTTGCCGTAGAGGCGGAAGCTCAGGGAGACCGGACGGAAGAGGATCGACACGACCTCGAGCAGGCCCACCGCGAAGAACACCACCACCAGCACCAGGCCCATGAAGCCGCCGAGGCCACCCTTGGCCCCGAAGAGATGCTTGAGAAACCCGACCGGCCCGTTGGCCTGCAGGGCCCACACCGTCCATAGCACGAAGAACACCAACGCCATCGCGAAGGTCATGTTGAAGTCGGCATTGGCCCCGCGCAGCAGCGGCTCGGAAACATGGAAGCCGTGGTCGCCCGGATGACCCCAACCGATGGTGCCGACACCCGGCAGGAGGCCGAACCAGTTGGTGGTCACCACGAAGAGGAAGAGGGCCGAGAAGAACCAGAAAGTCTTGCGCACGAGGTCAGGCCCGATGATGCCGCCCAGAAAGTCATAGAGACCCTCGACCAGCCACTCCCAGAAGTTCTGAGCCCCCTCGGGGATCTGGCGAAGGGTTCCGACCCCGAGGCGCACGGCCAACACCAGAACCAGGGCGACCACCCAGGTGAGCACCATGGAATTGGTCACCGGCAGCGGCCCGACATGGAACAGGATCGGCGCCGCGGAAGGCAGCCCCTGCTGGGCCGCGGCTTCGGCGTGTGCGCCGTGGTCGGCGGCCAGGCCGCAGACCTGGAGGCCTGTGGCGGCGGCTAGGGCGACTGGAATGCTGGACCAACGCATCGTGTGGGGACGATCCACGGGCGCGACCTCACCTTCAGGGCGGATCGACGCGTCCACGGACCGGATGGGCAGAGACTGGGAGATCGTGAAACTTTTCACAAGCGGTTTCTGCGGGCCACGCGTTCCGACGTTCCATCTTCGGGTCGTGGACCGGATGGCCGGGGCCGATCAATGGACCAACCACTGGCGCAACCATTGCCACGAGTGCTCTGCGGCGAAGAACAGCACCCAGGTGACCAGGGCGAAGTAGACCAGGGTCACCGCCAGGCTGAGGAGGGCCAGCAGGTACATCACCCCATCGCGCTGCAGCCGTCCCACGCAGGCAAAGAAGATGATGAGCGCGGGCAGCGAGTTCTGGAGCGGCACGACCAGGAAGGGCACGGCCACCAGCAGCCCGCCGACGAGGATCAGCCAGGCCGCCCCACGGCGGCCCACCAGCTCCACGAGGCGGAGCATGCGGTCGGGGCGGCTCACCCTGCCGAGCAGCCGGAGGAGCCCACAGCCGAAACCGGAGAAGGCATTCCACGTGGTGGGACCGGGGCGGGTTGATCGGATGCGGCCCGGCAACCACACCGACTCGTCCCCCCGACGCAGGCGCCATCCGATGCCGGCGAAGGCCAATCCGCCGAAGGTGGCGATGGGGCCGGTGGGCAGAGGCTGGATGAAGGGCAGGGTGAGGATGAGGGACATCAGCCAGGCGTTGCCGTCGCCGAGCCGGTCGAGGAACTCCCCGATGGTCTGCCCGCCGGAACGGGCGGCCAGCGCCGAGGCCCGGAGCGCCTGGATGAAATCGGACGCGGTGGCGCTCGGGGTCCGGTGGGGGATGGTTGGGGAGGACATCCGGTGGCTCCCGGGCCTCAGGGCAGGAGCCGGGAGACGAGCGCGCTGACGCTGCGCCCATCGGCCCGGCCGTCGGCCTTCGCCTGGGCGGCCTTCATGACCGCACCCATGTCCCTCTTGGAGGTGGCCCCGACCTCGGCGATGACCCCGCGGACCAGGGCTTCGAGCTCCTCCGGAGTCAACGCCTTGGGCAGGAACCCGGAAAGCACCTCCAGCTCGGCGCGCTCGTTGGCCGCCATCTCGGCACGGCCGCCCTTCTCGAACTCCTCGATCGCGTCCCGACGTTTCTTGGCCTCGCGCTGGATCACGGCCATCACCTCGGCGTCCGGCAGCGTGTCGGTCTTCTTCTCGATCTGGGCATAGCCCAGGGCCGCCTTGAGCATGCGGAGGGTGGCGGTGCGGACGGCCTCGCGGGCCATCATGGAGGCTTTCAGTTCGTCGGTGACGCGTTGCTGGAGGCTCATGTCTCGGAGGCTTGGAGTCTGCGGAGCTGGTCGCGGACGCGG
>JBIKMQ010000255.1:0-4417 GCA_044359215.1 Candidatus Chromulinivoraceae bacterium | reverse complement strand
CGGCAAATGCACCACGTAGTCGCCCTCGGCATAGGAGCCGGCCTCGTAATCCTCGAAGTGCGCGAACACGCCGGCCGACGAGGCGGTGAACCGGAGCGCATCGAGGTCTTCATCGTCCAGCTTCAGCAGGGCGCCCTGGAAGTCCACCACGACTTGAGGCGGTCCCTCTGGCAGGGCCCACGACGCGCCTTGGCGGCGCAACTCCTCCAGCAGCCGCCGTCGCACCTCGGCGTGCCACACCCGGGGTCGGGTGAAGAGCGCGCCGAAATCGAGCGACTCCACGCCGGCGGGGCCATCGATGACATTCGAGGTGGATACATGGCGTCGGCCGTGGGCTCCGCCCGTGTATTGGTACTGACCGCGCAGCACGCTGATGGCCCTGGCACTTCGGTGGTACACCACCTGCCACAGCTCGCAGGGCCAGGTGGCCGACGTCGCATCCGGCTTGAGCCACTCGAGCCCCGGCCGGTGACCATGCTGCTCGCGCACCGCATCGAAGAACTCTGTCCAGGCTTGCGACTCCCAGCGTTCCGAGTCCTGCTGCACCTTCCGGTCGAGCGCGGTGGCGGGAGTCCATTCCGGACGCCGGGCCGACCAGGTCGCCGCCACGCCGCGCTCGAAGAGCCGGAACCCGGCGTGGGTCGCCGCCGACCGGAGTCCGGTCACCGGTTCCGGCGTGAGCACCGTGGCTTGGGCTTCCCCGGAGGTCGCGCGATACCGGAAGACCTGGCCATCCCAGTGCAGCTCGGCCGCACGTTCCTGCTGGGTCTCCGGGGTGTGCACCCGATAGACCCCCCACGCGCGCCCGGCCTGCTCGAGATCGGGGAAGAAGCGGACCTGTGGATGGATCGAGCGCACCGCCAGGGCCTGCCGACTCTGATGCGGCCCGGGCTCGCCCAGCTCCACCCACGCCGGCCCGACGTGCGGCACCACGATGCGCGCCAGCACCCCACCGGCCGGCGCCGCCGGCGGCACCGACGGGAGCGGTTGCAGCATCCGCACGACCAAGATTCCCAGCACCAAAGCCACAGTCGCCACAGTCGCCACCACCGCCAGGCCGAGAATCCGCCACGGCCCTCGGCCTCGCCGTGCGGGAGACGATGTGGGTGTCTGGGACGACCGAAGCTCTGGCGCGTTCATGCAACCGCCCCCGCGTGGGGCCAGCGGAGTCGGCCCACGCATTCCACCGCCCGCCAGTGTTCCTGTCGATGGGGCGTTCTCCGGTGCAAAGCGGACTCTCACCCGGCGGATCCCGCGAGGGTGAATCGCACGGGTTGGCCGGGGCGGCGTTGGACGAGGCGGGGGAGGTCGATGGGATCGATCCAGGCGATCTTGGGGTAGCCGCCAAGGGTGGGACCGTCGTGCAGGGTGACGATGGGCTGGCCGTCGGGCGGGACCTGGATGGAGCCCGGCAGCACGGGCTCGGAGATGAGCGATCCGCCGCTCCAGGCGAGGCCGGTCGACACCTGGGATCCAAGGGAGGGTTCGCCCGGTCGATGGGGCGCGCCCGAGGCCTGCCCGTTTGAGGTGGTTGCCGGTCGGTCGACCCGGCTCCGGGCGTCGTCCCGGTCGCTTCGCAGGCGGTAGCCCACGCGGTCGCATTGGCTGGTGACGCGCCACGCGGTGTCGAGCAGGCGTTGCCGGGTGTCGGGGTCGAAGCGTTCCCACTGCGGTCCGGGCCAGATGCGCACAGGGGCCTCGTCGTTCCCGGCAGTCCACGGGTCGGGCGCGACCCAGCGGGAAGCCACGCCCGCCGGGGGAGTCCATGCGAGGGTGGTGGGGTGTCGCCGCAGCAGGTCTCCCGGCCGGATGGGCTGTCCGATGCCCGCGCGGGGGTTCGTGCTGGCGCTGCCGAGAAACCTCCGCCCGGCGAAGCCGCCGGGCACGGCCACGTACGTCCACACGCCCGAGGCACCGGGGCCGAACTCCAGCACTTGGCCGGCCCGCACCCGGAAGGCCCGACACGGGGCCTGTCCGCGTGGATGCCCCGGTCCGCCGACGGCGATCCAGCCGTCGCGCAGCGCCTCCAGGCGCTGGCCCTGCAGGCACAACTCCAGCACGGGAGCCTCCGGGGGATTGTCGAGCAGGCGGTTGGCCGAGGCGGCGGCGCCCGGATCCATGGCACCGCCGGCCGGCACGCCGAAGCGGCGGAAGCCCGGCCGACCGCCGTCCTGCAGGCCGATCCCCAGCCCACCGTCGAGCACCCGCAGCACCGGGTTGCCCCGTAGGTCGGGGTCGGGGTCGGGGTCGGGGTTTGGATCGAGACCGGTGGGATGCACCCGATGCGCCGGACCCTGCCGACCCGCGGGATCCGGGTGAGCGGCACGATCCGCACGATCTGCCCGGTTTGCACGATCCACACGATTTCCGGCCGGGGTCGTCCCGGTGCCGAAGGCGGGTTCCCATCCGGCCCCGGTGGATGGGCTCGTCGCGGCCCCGGGCCGGGCGACCGGCACGAAGCGCACGTGGTCGCCGGGCCGCAGGTGGAACATGCGGTCGAGGTCGGGGGCATGCGGATCGAACAGCGCCGTGGGGGTCCGCCCGATGAGGTTCCAGCCTCCGGGGCTGGCGATGCTGTAGATGCCGGCATGGTCGCCGCCGATGCCCACGCTGCCGGCCGGCACCCGGGGGCGCGGGCTGGGCAGGCGAGGGGTGGCCAGCGCCGGATCCAGGCCGCCGAGGTAGGGGAAGCCCGGCGCGAAGCCGAGGCAGAGCACGCGGTAGACGGCCTGGTGATGCCGCTCGATGACGGCCTCGGCGTCCAAGCCCGCCTGGCGGGCCACGCGCTCGAGGTCGGGGCCGCCGTAATGCACGGGGATGTCCACGGTGCGCTCGGGTTCCGGGGCCGCGGCATCGGCCGACGCCCGGGCGATCCACGCCGGCAGGGCGGCCGCATCCAGCGGCGGGTGCCCGGGGTCGAAGTCCAGCAGCAGCGAGGTCGGCGCGAGGATGATCTCGCGCAGGCGGGCAGGGCCCAGCGTGTCGAGGGTCCGCGACAGTCCGGCCGCGAGCGATCGACCCCGCAGGAAGGCCGCCTCGTCGGCGCGCTCGGCGAAGCGCACGCCCCAGGCGTGGGGACCATGGGCGGTCAGGTTCGGCGCCATCGCCTCCGCTTTGGCCGGGATGCCCCCGTCGCGTCGAGCGTTTTGTTCTCCGCCAGGTTGCCCGGTGGCCTCGCCCATCGTGCCGTCGGACGCCGGGCCCGGGTCCGAGGTTTCGCTGCCGTGGTTTCCTGCTTGTGCGGGTCGGGCCCGTTTGAAAACCCTCCGGGACGCTCCCGCGGTCCCCGCTCCAATCCCACCTGCTGTCGCCCCATGAACCGATTGCTCGCCCTGCTGCCCGCCGTCCTCGGCCTGATGGCCCTCCCGCTCGCCGCCGCCATCCGCCTGCCGGCGGTGATCGGTTCGCACATGGTGCTGCAGCGGGGCACCAACACCACCCTGTGGGGATGGGCCGCGGCGGCGGAGACCGTCACGGTGTCGGTCAGTTGGAGCACCAACACCTGGAAGGCCACGGCGTCCAACGGCGGCCGATGGTCGACCGACATCCAGACCCCGCAGGCCGGCGGGCCGCACACGATCCGCATCCGGGGCGGCAACGAGATCGTGCTCGAGGATGTGCTGGTGGGCGAGGTGTGGGTCTGCAGTGGGCAGAGCAACATGGAGTGGTCGGGCGACCAGGGCTTGCGCCAGTCCAAGGAGGAGGCCCCGAGGGCCACGAACTCCATGATCCGGTTCTTCTACATCCCCAAGGCCACCTCCGAGACGCCGCAGGATCACCTGACGGCCCGCTGGGTGGTGTGCTCGCCCGAGGAGATGATCCACTTCAGTGCCGTCGGCTATTTCTTCGGGAAGCACCTGAACGGGGCGCTCGGGGTGCCCGTGGGCCTCATCCACAGCAACTGGGGCGGCACCCCGGCCGAGGTCTGGACGCCGCGCGGCATCGTCGAGGACGACCCCGACCTGCGCGCGGCCGCGGCCAAGCTCAAGCCCTTCGCCTGGTGGCCGCATGAGCCCGGCGTGGCCTACAACGCCATGATCCACCCGATCACGCGCTTCCGCATCGCCGGCGTCATCTGGTACCAGGGCGAGAGCAATGTGCCGACCCACGGGACCTACCGGAAGCTCTTCACCCGGATGATCGACGGTTGGCGTGCGGCGTGGACCTCCGAGCTGCCGTTCTACTTCGCCCAGATCGCCCCGTACACCTACGACGACCCGACCCGCGCGGCCTTCCTGCGCGAGGCGCAGACCCTGGCGGCCGCGCATCCCAAGACCGGCATGGTCGTCACCAGCGACCTCGTGGACAACGTGAAGGACATCCATCCCCAGATGAAACGCGAGGTCGCCGAACGCCTCGCCGCGATGGCCCTCGCCGACACCTACGGGATCGCCGGCCCGCAATCGCGCAGCCCGTC
>JBIKMQ010000254.1:0-4439 GCA_044359215.1 Candidatus Chromulinivoraceae bacterium | reverse complement strand
CCCGGGTGCCCGTGTTGGACCCGGCCAGGTCGGGCTGATTGGCGACATTGAAGCCCGAGCTGAAGCGTTCCCAGCCGGCGACCTCGGTGCCCGCGACGCCCCGGAAGAAGGGGGCGTAGAAGCCGTTAGTACCCGCCGAGGCGGCGGGAATCAGGGAGAGGGTCGCGAGGGCGGCGAGGCCGGCCACACGGGGGCGAAGAAAAACGTTCATGCGATCAATGAGTACGGTCGGACGCTTCGGGGACCGGGGTTCATTCAAACCCCGACCAAGACTGCTGTGAGGGTTGCACAAGATCCTGGATCCGCGAATTGAAAACCTCCGGCTCACCTTCAAGGGCACCCTCCGGCACATCGTCCCTCCGGCCGAATTCAGGCGGGTTTCCGGCGCAGGCCGACGATGCGAAAGGCCGCCTGCTGCAGGACCATGGCCTCGTCCAGGTCGGCGCTCACGAGGCGTCGGTTGGCCTCCAGCAGCACGCCCATGGCCTCGACCAGTTCGTCGGTCCGGTAGTTGGCGGCCTGCTTCATGGCCTGGAAGAGCACGAAGGGATGCGACGCCAGTGGGTTGAAGCGCCGGTCGGCCGGCATCGACGAGGCGGGGATGCGGTCGAGTTGGGACTTGAAGGTGTTGTAGTCGCGCACGGGCTTCAGCGTGCCGTTGGTCAGCAGCTCCTTGAGCATCAGCAGCGAACGCACCTTCGAGATCAGCCCGTAGAGCAGGCCGATCTCGGACTTGCGCTTGTCGGTGCCCACGCGGATCTCCCACAGCTCCTCGTCGAGGGTCTTGAGCAGCTTGGCCAGGTTGCGGTCGCCCAGCGCCTCGGCCAGCGCGAAGGCCCGGGCGAGCTTCTGTCGCGAGACGCAGGCCTGCACGTCGCCGAGCGTCACGGCGGCCCGGTCCCCGGTGTAGAGCGCCAGTTTCTCGCACTCGGAGGCCAGCATGCGCAGGTTCGGGCCGACCCGGTTGACCAGTTCGGCCAGCGCCTCGTCGTCAATCTCCTTGCCGGCGGCACGGAGCGTCCGAAGGGCCTCGGATTCGGCCTTGCCGGCCCAGTCCTTGTCATCCTGGGAGAGGGCCTCGAACACCTCGACCGTGCCGAGCTTCTCGAAGGCCTTGAAGAAGGCCCGGCGCTTGTCGGGCTTGCCGGCCGAGACCAGCAGGCGCACCCCGTCCCATCGGAAGCCCTTGAGCGTCTCGGCCAGTTCTCCCAGCGCCGAGGTCACCGCCGCCGAGCCGGCCGTGCGTTCCTCGCCGAGGAAATTGCAGTTCTGGAACCAGACCACCTTGGCTCCGCCGAAGAAGGGCAGGGTGTTCAGCGCCTCGAGCAGGCGCCCGATCCGCTGGAGCGCCTCGCCCGAGTTGGCCGCCGAGGCGTCCACCACCTCGTGGTCCATCCCGCCCAGTTCGGAACACCACTGCTCGTAGAGGGTCCGCGCCCGCTGCTTGACCGAGAAGTCATCGTCCCCGCAGACTAGTGTCATGGGGGCCGACGCGTCGACCTTGGCGGTCTTTGGCGGTCTTTCGGACGCCGAGGTGGTGGATCGGGCCGCCATCAAGCCTGTTGGGTCGGCTCCTCGCCCTCCTCGTCGGATTCCTCCTGATCCTCTGCACCGGCCAGGTGCTCGCTCATGTCCTCGACCTCGCGGAAGAGGCTCCGGGTCACGAAGATGGGGCGCTTCAGGGCGCTGGCCAGCGCCAGGCAGTCGCTGGGCCGGGCATCGATCTCCACCAGCTTGGTGCCCAGCTCGTTCTGTTGGCGGAGGATCAGCCGCGCGAAGAACGTCGAGTTCTTGAGCGCCGTGATGACCACCCTCTCCAGTTCGATGCCGAAGCCCTGGAAGACCAGCCCCATCAGGTCGTGGGTCAGGGGGCGGTCCTTCGGCGTGCCCCGAAGGGCCATCCCGATCACCATCCCCATGTTCTGTTCGACCTGGATGACGAACACCTTCTCATCGTTGCCGATGAAGAGCGCGCAACCGCTGTTGGCCGGCAGGATGCCGCGGACCTTCACCGGGATCACGTCGTTCGCCATGGGTGCAGGATAGGAACGACCCATCGCCCAACGCAAGCCGGTGGCCGGTAGGAGGTTGTCGGGAACAGGCTAGGAAGGGTCACCGACGGATCGGGGACAGGCTCCGTCGGCAGGCATGGGAAGGCCCGGGGAGGCGTCCCGGACAGGCTCCTTGGGAGGGCGGCGGTGGGGTGCGGTGGTCGGAGGGGTGCCTCGGCACTTGAGATTCCGGGGGATCGGCGGTTTCCTTGGGCACCATCGCATGCGCTACATCGAGCCCCACGGCCACATGGTCAGCCGGACGACCGACGACTACCTCGACATGGTCACCGCCGGGTGTGAGGCCGTCTGTGAGCCGGCGTTCTGGGCCGGGTTCGACCGGTCCTCGGCCGACGGGTTTCGCGACTATTTCCGCCAGTTGACCGAGTACGAGCCGGCGCGGGCGGCCCGCTACGGCCTGCCGCATTATTGCTGGCTCTGCATCAACCCCAAGGAGTCGGAGGATGTCGGCCTGGCCACCGAGGTGCTGTCGCTGATCCCGGAGTTCCTCGACCGGCCCAACGTGCTGGGCATCGGCGAAATCGGCCTCAACAAGAACTCCCGGAACGAACTCAAGGTCCTGGAGAGCCACGTGGACCTGGCCGCGCGGACCGGCCAGTTGATCCTCGTGCACACCCCCCACCTGGAGGACAAGCTCAAGGGCACCCGGCTGATTCTTGACCTGTTGGCTGCAGATTCCCGGATCCGGCCCGAGCGCGTGCTCATCGACCATGTCGAGGAGCACACCGTGCGCCTGGTGCTGGACCGCGGCCATTGGGCCGGCATGACCCTGTACCCGATCAGCAAGTGCACGCCGGCCCGCGCGGTGGACATCCTCGATGTGCATGGCAGCGGGCGCCTGTGGATGAACTCGGCCTGCGACTGGGGCGAGAGCGTCCCCTTGGCCATTCCCAAGACCGCCCTGGAAATGCGGCGGCGCGGGTGGACCCGGGAGGCCATCGACCAGGTCATCTACCAGAACCCGGTCGAGTTTTTGAGCCAGAACCCCAAGTTCCGCCTGAACGCCGGCACCTGAAGCGGGATGGTCCCCCCGCGCGCGGAATGGGTCCCGGCCGTGGGTCCTCGAGGCGGGGGGGGCTTCGCGGTGGCTGGTCAACCGGCGCTCCTGACCCGCACCAGCGATTCCACCAGGGGCCGGAAGTCTTCCAGCGTGGGCGTCTTCATGTCGGGCACCTTGCCCTGATCGTCGAAGCGGCGCACCCGGATGGCCCGGTCGAACTGCGGATGTCTCTCGAACTCCCGGGCCTCGGGCGACTCCATCGGCCCTCCCTGCAGGGCCAGACTTTGCTTCGAGGCCGCCGACAGGTCGCCGTAGTAGCCCGGTTCCTTCCAGCACAGGTAGCGCTTGGAGTCGGCGTGCATGCGAATGGGGTCCACCACCTCGGGCCCGAACCATCGCTCCAGTTGGTTGGCGCCCACCCGCTCGTGGCGGGCATCGATCCCGCGGTCGGCCACGTCCTCGCCCAGATCGTGCAGCAGGTGGCCGAAATCGTGCAGCAGGCTGGCCACGACCACCTCGGGCGCCTCGCCCGACTGCTGGGCGAAGGTGGCGCATTGCAGGGCATGCTGCAGCTCCGTCACGTCCTCCCCGTAGCTGCGGTGCCCCTTGGCCCCGAACACCTGGAAAATGTGGCTGACGATCTCGGAGGGGGCCGGCGTGGCATCCTTCATGGGTCCGAAGATGGATCGCCCGGGTCGTCCGCTTCAAGACGATTGGGGGCGATTGGGGGCGTGCGAGCAGGCCACGGCCACCGGTCGGACCCCGCTTCGGGTTCTTGCAGGACGTCGGGCCCAGGCCGTCGACCATCCTTCCGGGCGCATCCCCTCATGCCGTCGCTGCCGCCGCCATCGCGCAGGGCGCTGAGCCCGCGGGGGCTCTCAAAACACCCCGTAAAAGATTTGACAACCGTGGATGATTGCGGAGAGTCGCCGACATTTTTTGCCGGACTCGGGGTTGTTTTTGCCGTGCCTGCTGCAGGAAATGCCTGTCCAACGCCCAAGTCCGAACCCCAAGTGCCATCCCTGCTTTCCGGCGACGCGCGCCACATGCGCCGCGTTTCTTCCACGTCTCGACCGACCTCGGGGTCGATGTCCCCTGCCGGGGTGACACTCACCGGTCGAAAGTCCTGCTTGGGGTGGTTGCAAACCGTCCTTCCCGTCGTAGCCATGAGTCTGAATAGCGCGTCTGCCCGACCCGGTGAGCCTGTGGGCTCCGGAACCCCGCTTCGAAGCCCGTGTCCGCAGTCGCCGGGGCGGCGTCCGACGGCCGACGAAGGCCCGGCAACCCGGTCGCCCCTGCCGAGGCGCGCGCGCCCCGGCCGCCTGCACGTCCAAGGGTTCCGGAGTTGGGCCGCGATGCTTTGCCTG
>JBIKMQ010000253.1:0-4447 GCA_044359215.1 Candidatus Chromulinivoraceae bacterium | reverse complement strand
TGGGACATGGACGAGCCATGGCTCCAGCGCGGCGCGGCCTGGCTGCGCAGCGTCCAGCTGCCCGACGGTGGCTGGGGCGAGCGCTGCAACACCTACGACGACCCCATCTTCAAGGGGGCCGGCCCGGCCACCGCCTCGCAGACCGCCTGGGCGGTGATGGGCCTCTGCGCGATGGGCGACGCATCCGATCCGGCCCTGGCCCGGGGTGTCGAGTGGCTCATCCGCAACCAGAACACCGACGGCTCCTGGACCGAGGAGGAGATCACCGGCACGGGCTTCCCGTGCGTCTTCTACCTCAAGTACGACATGTACCGGAACGCCTGGCCGCTGCTGGCCCTGGCGACCCACCGCAAGCTCTGCCGGGGTGAGGTTCCCGGCCGGGCCACCTGAAGATCCGGCCTTGGCCTTCCGGAGCCGGTCGCTTGACGCTCCGGCCGCCAAAGCCAATTCTGACACCCAAAACGCCGAATTTCCCCAAGCAATCCCGCGCACGATGAGCACCCCGCACACCCTGTTCAACACCCTCCAGTCCTTCGACCTGGGCCATGGCCGCACCGGCCGCTTCTACAGCCTCCCGGCCCTGGAGAAGGCCGGCGTGGGCCCGATCTCGCGCCTCCCGGTCTCCATCCGCCTCGTGCTCGAGAGCGTGTTGCGCAACTGCGACGGCCTCAAGGTGCAGGAGGCCAACGTCCGCGAGCTGGCCAACTGGAAGGCCAATGAATCCCGCACGGCCGAGATCCCCTTCGTGGTGGCGCGCATCGTCCTGCAGGACTTCACCGGCGTGCCCCTGCTGGTCGACCTCGCCGCGATGCGCTCGGCCGTGGCCAAGCTCGGCAAGAACCCCAAGATCATCGAGCCCCTGGTGCCGGTCGACCTGGTGGTCGACCACTCGGTGCAGGTCGACTTCGCCGGCTCGGGCGATTCGCTCCAGAAGAACCTCGACCTCGAGTTCACCCGCAACCGCGAGCGCTACCAGTTCCTCAAGTGGGGCATGCAGGCCTTCGACACCTTCAAGGTGGTGCCCCCGGGCATCGGCATCGTGCACCAGGTCAACCTGGAGTACCTGGCCAAGGGCGTGCTGAACGCCGGTGACATCTACTACCCCGACACGCTGGTCGGCACCGACTCGCACACCACCATGATCAACGGCCTGGGCATCGTGGGCTGGGGCGTGGGCGGCATCGAGGCCGAGGCGGGCATGCTGGGGCAGCCGGTGTACTTCCTGACCCCCGACGTGGTGGGTGTGCACCTGACCGGTGCGATCCGCGAGGGCGTCACCGCCACCGACGTGGCCTTGACCGTGACCCAGATGCTGCGCAAGGCCAAGGTGGTCGGCAAATTCGTGGAGTTCTTCGGCCCCGGCGCCGCCGCGCTGCCGCTGGTGGACCGCGCCACCATCGCCAACATGGCCCCGGAATACGGCGCCACGATGGGCTTCTTCCCGGTTGACGAGGAATGCGCCAACTACCTGCGCGCCACCGGCCGCACCGAGGAGCAGGTCGCCCTCTACAGGAACTACTACCAGGCCCAGGGCCTCTGGGGCATCCCGCAGAAGGGCCAGATCGACTACTCCCAGGTGGTGGAGCTCGACCTCTCCACCGTGGTGCCGAGCGTGGCCGGACCGAAGCGCCCGCAGGACCGCATCGAGCTGCAGCACCTCAAGTCGAGCTTCACGGGCTCGTTCAGCAAGCCGGTGACCGAGAACGGCTTCGGCAAGAAGGCCGAGGACTTCGCGGCCGTCAGCGCCGAGGTCGGTGGCTCGAAGATCGGCCACGGCTCGGTGCTCATCGCCGCCATCACCAGCTGCACCAACACCTCCAACCCCACGGTCATGCTGGCCGCGGGCCTGCTCGCCAAGAAGGCCATCGAGAAGGGCCTGAAGCTCAACCCGTCGGTGAAGTCGTCGCTGGCCCCGGGCAGCCGGGTGGTCACCGACTACCTGAACAAGACCGGCCTGCAGACCTACCTCGACCAGTTGGGCTTCCAGACCGTCGGCTACGGCTGCACGACCTGCATCGGCAACTCCGGCCCGCTCGACGCCAAGATCGAGGAGGCCGTGGTGAAGAACGACCTGGTGGCCGCCTCCGTGCTGTCGGGCAACCGCAACTTCGAGGCCCGCGTCCACCAGAACATCAAGGCCAACTTCCTGATGTCGCCGCCGCTGGTGGTGGCCTTCGCGCTGGCCGGCCGGGTCGACAAGGACCTGACCAGCGAGCCCATCGGCCAGGGCACGAACGGCCCGGTGTACCTGAAGGACATCTGGCCCAGCCTCGCCGAGGTGCGCGACACCCTGCAGGCGGCCCTCAAGCCCGAGGTCTTCCGGGCGCTCTACACCGACTTCGCGGCCCAGAATCCGAAGTGGAACGAGATCTCCTCCAGCGTGGGCAACGTGTACGAGTGGGACCGCAACTCCACCTACATCCAGGAGCCTCCGTTCTTCACGCAGTTCGGCATGCAGGCCGGCACCATCGCCGAGATCCGTGGCGCGCGTGCCCTGGGCATCTTCGGGGATTCGGTGACCACCGACCACATCTCCCCGGCCGGCGCCATCAAGAAGAGCTCCCCGGCGGGCCGGTTCCTGGTCGACAACGGCGTCGAGTTCGCCGACTTCAACAGCTACGGCAGCCGCCGCGGCAACGACCGCATCATGACGCGCGGCACCTTCGCCAACGTGCGCATCAAGAACCTGATGCTCGGTGGCGAGGAGGGCGGCAACACCTTCGGCCCCGACGGCCAGAAGACCTCGATCTACGACGCGGCCGTGGCCTACCAGGCCAGCGGCACCCCGCTCATCGTGATTGCCGGCCAGGAATACGGCACCGGTTCCAGCCGCGACTGGGCCGCCAAGGGCACCAACCTGCTGGGCGTGAAGGTGGTCGTGGCCCAGAGCTTCGAGCGCATCCACCGCTCCAACCTGGTGGGCATGGGCGTGCTGCCGCTGCAGTTCAAGGATGGCGCCAGCGCCCAGAGCCTGAAGCTGGACGGCACCGAGACCTTCGACGTGCTCGGCCTGAGTCCCGCCGTGAAGCCGCAGCAGGACCTCACCCTCCGCATCACCCGCAAGGGCGGCACGGTGGAGAACGTCGTGGTCGCCTGCCGGATCGATACCCCGATCGAGATCGAGTACTACCAGCACGGGGGCATCCTGCCCTACGTCCTGCGCCAGCTCGTGGCCAAGGCCTGAGGCCCGGACGGACGGCGGCCAGCAACCCCCGCGGCATCGGTCGAAAGACCCGGAGCCGCGGGGTTTTTCGTGCCGCTCGACCGGGGGCGTGGGCGCCATGAGACCGGCCTTCCGCGGCGCCCGACGCCACCCTTGTCGGTCCCGGGCGCCTCGGCCATGGTGCCGCCATGCGTTTCATCGGCGGCGTGATCGAGAAGCTCCAGCGTCACCCCAAGCGGATCGTCTTCCCGGAAGGAACCGAGCCGCGGGTGATCCAGGCGGCCCGCCAGTTCTACTCCCTGCGCCTCGGGGCCCCGATCCTCCTGGGCGACCGGCTGGCCATCAAGGAGGCGGCCGCCGCGTTGAACGTGTCGCTCGAGGGCATCCGGCTGATCAACCCGGCCGAGAGCCCCGACCTGGACAGCTTCGTGCGGCGCTTCCTGCTGCTGCGCCGGGGCAAGGGCATCGAGGAGCGGGAGGCGCGCGAGGCGATGATCAAGCCGAACTACTTCGGCGCCATGATGGTGGCCATGAAGCAGGCCGACGGCCTGGTCTCCGGTGCCAACGAGATCTCGGGCAGCGTCCTTCGCCCCCTCTTCCAGATCATCAAGGTGGCGCCGAAGACCACCACGGCCTCGTCGTGCATGGTCATGGAGGTGGAGGACACCCGGTTCGGCGACCGCGGCGTGCTGTTCATGGGCGACTGCGGCGTCATACCCGACCCCACCGTCGACCAGCTCGCCGACATCGCCATCTCGACGGCCCGCCTGGCCCGGCAAATCTCCGGAGTCCGTCCGCGCGTGGCCCTCTTGAGCTACTCCACCAAGGGCAGCGCCACCCAGCCCAGCCTCATGAAGGTCAAGGCGGCGACCGCGTTGGCCCAGCAGAAGGCCCAGGACTCCGGCTTCGAGGCCGACTTCGACGGCGAGCTGCAGGTCGATGCCGCCCTCATCCCGGAAATCGCCGTGCGCAAGCTCCCGGACAGCAAGGTGGCCGGAAAGGCCAACGTGCTCATCTTCCCCGACCTGAACTCGGGCAACATCGCCAGCAAGCTCATCCAGCACGTGGCCCGGGCCAACGCCTACGGCCAGATCCTGCTGGGCCTCGACCGACCGGCGGCCGACCTGTCGCGCGGCAGCAGCTCGCACGACATCCTCGGCGTGGCCGCCATCGTGGGCCTGCAGAGCATCGACTACCAGCAGCTCTACCCCGGCGCCGGCGAGAACCTGCCCGGCGACCTCTGAGCCGACCGGCTGCGCCTCCCCACCCGAGCCCTCCCCGCCA
>JBIKMQ010000252.1:0-4459 GCA_044359215.1 Candidatus Chromulinivoraceae bacterium | reverse complement strand
GCGGATCGTAGATCCGCAGCAGGCCCCGCATGAGCCAGTGGTCGGCCTCGCGCCGGAACGGTCCGCGCACGAGGAAGGAGCAGAGGACCGGGACAAGCGTCATCGCCAGGAAGGTCGAGCCGACCATGGCGAAGGTCTTGGTGAAGGCCAGCGGGTGGAACAGTTTGCCCTCCTGGCCGGTGAGGGCGAACACCGGGACGAAGGCGAGGATGATGATGGCCATGGCGAAGAACACCGGCCGGCCCACCTGACGCGAGGCCTCCAGGGTCACCCGGAGGGTCTCGGCCGGGGTGAGCCTCGGGTCGAGGCCGGCCCGGCGCCGGGCGTCCTCGGCCTCCTCGGCGTGGCGGATGACATTCTCGGTCATCACGATGGCCGCATCGACCAGCACGCCGATGGCGATGGCGATGCCCGTCAGCGACATGATGTTCGACGAGATGCCGAAGCGTTCCATCAGCAGGAACGCCGTCAGGATCGAGAGGGGCAGGGGCAGCGTGACGATGAGGATGCTGCGGAAGTGCCAGAGGAACAGGATGTGGGCGAGGGTGACGAGGATGACCTCCTCCCACAGCGCGTGCCGGAGCGTGTCGAGGGTGCGGTCGATCAGGTCACTGCGGTCGTAGAAGGCCCGGAGCGTGATGCCCGTCGGCAGGCTGGGCTCGATCTGGGCGATGCGCTCGCGAACCCGCCGGATCACCTCGCGGGCGTTCTCGCCGGTCCGCATCACCACCACGCCGCCCACCCGCTCCTCCCCGTCCACGTCGAGGGACCCGCGGCGGAAATCCCCGCCGAGGCGGACGTGCGCCACGTCGCGCAACAGCACCGGCACGCCGTTGCTCTCGGACAGCACGACCTTCTCGAGATCCTCCGGCCCCTTCACCAGGCCCACGCCCCGCACGACGTATTCCCGCCCGTTCTCCTCGATGACCTTGCCGCCGACGTTGAGGTTGGCCTTCGACACCGCCTCCACGACCCGGCCGAGCGGGACCCCGACGGCGCGGAGCTTCGCCGAGGACACCTCGATCTGGTACTGCCGCACGAACCCGCCGATGGACGCGACCTCGGCCACGCCCGGGATGGCCTGCAACGGATACCGCACCAGCCAGTCCTGGATGCTCCGGAGGCGTCCGAGGTCGTAGCCGCCGCCGGGGGCCTTGGCCGGGTCCACCTCCAACGAATACTGGTACACCCAGCCCAGACCCGAGGCGTCGGGACCCAGTTGGGGCACCACCCCGCCGGGCAGCGAGCCCGAGAACTGGTTGAGCCGTTCGAGCACGCGGGTGCGCGCGAAGTAGTTGTCGATCGAGTCCTCAAACAGCACGGTGATCAGCGAGAATCCCGTCATGCTGGTGGCCCGGACGCTCCGGACGCCGGCCAAGCCTTGCAGGTTGGCCGAGAGCGGGTAGGTGATCTGGTCTTCCACCTCCTGGGCCCCGCGGCCCGGCCAGTCCGCGAAGACGATGACCTGGTTCTCGCTGAGGTCGGGGATCGCGTCGATCGGGGTGCGGTAGACGGCGCGGATGCCCAGGGCGACGAGCAGCAGGGTCCCGCAGAGGACCAGGAACCTCTGGCGGAGGGATGCCTCGATGATCCGGTCGATCATGGCGTCTCCTTCAGTTCAAGGCCGCAGTCGAGCATCTCCGCCCCGAAGAACGGGTTGCGCACCGAGCCGCCGAGCTGGAGCCAGGCCGCGCGTTTCGGGGCCGACGGGATGGCCCGGTCCACCATCGGGCACTCGAAGGCTCGGACGCCGATGTCCCAGCCATGGCGCCGGGCCGCGCGGGCCAGATCGAGCATCGGGCGCGACGGGTCGAGGAACCAGCGGCGCGCCTCGGCGAGGCTTGCCGGGGCGAAGCCGTCGGGGGGCGCCTGGAGCGTTGCCAGGGCCCTGCGCACGGCCTCGGGCGCCGGCGGCGGGCCGTCCTCGGCCCATTGGCGCACCGCCGTGAGGCGGCCGGCGAATCCGGACACCTTGGCCTGGAAATCGGGCAGCCGGTCGGCTGCCAACGCCTCGGACAGCTCGGCCGAGAGGCGAAGGAAGGATGCCAGCGCCTCCGGGGCGGGTGTCCGCGGTTCCGGGGCGGCCGCTGGCGAGCCGCCGCCCGCGGTGCCGCCGCCGGGACCACCGCGGATCTGGGCCTGCGCATCGATCAGGAAGGCCGCCTGGCTCACCACCCGGTCACCGCTGGCCAGGCCGGCAAGCACCTCGGCCGACCGGTCGCCGATCCGGCCCAGACGCACCGGGCAACGCTCGAAGGCCCCGCCCCCGAGGCTCCGGTAGGCCACCGCCTGCCGGCCGTCCCACAAGAGCGCGCTCCGTGGCACGACGAGCGCGGTGTCGGTGTGGGTGATCTCCGCCGTCGCCGTCACACGGTGCAGCAGGCGCCGTCGCCGCCCGTCGCGCAGGTCCTCGACCGGATTCGGCACCTCCACCCGGACCCGCGAGCTGCGGGTCATCGGGTCGTAGTTCGGATCGATGAAGCTCACCCGGCCCGTGACCACGCCGCCATCCCAGCTCGGCGTGGTGATGCGCACCGGTTGGCCCGCGGCCAGCCAGGCGCGGTCCGCCTCGTAGGCCGTGAGCTGGACCCACATGGTCGAGAAGTCGGCCGTCTCGAAGAGGCGCTCGCCCTCCGCCACGTACTGGCCCTCGTAGACCTGCTTGAGCACGACCGCGCCGTCGGCCCGGGCCAGCAGGTCGCTGGTTATGGCGTCGGCGGGCTTGTCCTTCAGGGCCTCCACCTGGCCCGGGGTCAGGCCCATCTGGAGAAGCCTCTGTCGGGCCGAGGCGAGGATGGGCGCCATGGCGCCCGAGGCCTCGGAGGGGGGTGGCTGCCGCAGCAGGGCGACGTATTCGCGTTCGGCGGTGAGCAGCGTGGGTGAGTACAGGGTGAGCAGGGGTTGCCCGGCCCGGATCTCCTGACCGACCTGGTTGACCGCGAGCCGCTCGATGCGCCCGGCGACCTGCGCGGAGACCACGCGATGGCGCGTATCATCGTCATCGATGGTGCCCGACAGCCTCAGCGTGCGCTCCAGCGGACCCCTGGTCACCTCGGCCGTCTCGAGGTGGATGAGCTGGATGGCGTTGGTGCCGAGCAAGATCGCCGGGCCATCGAGGGCGGCGCCGGCGTCCCCCTCGTACACCGGCGTCAGTTCCATGCCGCAGATCGTGCACCGCCCGGGCTGGTCCGACTGGATCCACGGGTGCATGGGCGACTGGTAGAAACGGATCTTCCGGGTCGTCGCGGACGCTCCCGCGGTGGTCTCGGGCTTCCCGCCGTCTCCGTGGGGTGGGTGGGACGGCCGCAGTCGGCCCAGCAGGCCAGCCCCGGCGAGGGCTCCCGCGACAAAGGTCGCCAGGAGCAGGGTTCGTTGGGAGTTCATGGGAGGGAGGAGGGATGGTCGGATGAGGGGACGGTTGCGGGGAGTTCCTGCCAGCCGCAGATGAGCAGCAGCTCGGCGATGGCCAACCACTGGTCGCGGAGCGCGGCGGCATGGTCGATGGCGGCTTCCAGGCCCTGGCGGCGGAGGTCGAGGGCCTCGCGGAGATCGCCGGTGCCCCCGGCCAGGGTGGCCGTGGTGGCATCCTGGGCCGCCCGGATCCGGGGCAGCAGCGTCTTCGAGGCCAGTTCGGCGCGCAGGCGTGCGCTCTCGGCCCGGGTCACCCAATGGTGGATTTCCTGGGCGACCTCGGCCTCTAGGTCGTCGACCTCCCGGCGGGCCGCCTCGGCCCGCAGCCGGTCCCGCGAGAGGTCCCGCTGGTAGGCATCTCGGTTCCACCAGGGCAGTGACAGCGAGAGGATGGCCGAGCCGTTGCGCAACGCGCCATCCCCGGTGTACTGACGCGAGTCGAGGCCGAGGGAGAGGTTCGGTCGGCGGGAGCGCCGCGTGGCCTCGACCTGCGCGGTGGCCGCGTCCTGCGCCTTCCGCGCGAGCCGCAGCCGGGGCTCCGAGGCCAAGGCCTGGCGGGACCATTCGGGGCGATAGGCCAGCGGCGTGGCGGCTTCGGGTAGTTCCCATCGCCCGACCGGGTGGTCGATCGGCAGCCCCAGCACCCGGTTGATGCGCACCTCGGCGTCCCGAGACTCGACCCGCTGCAGGCGCAGCCGGGTCTCGGCCTCCGAGACCTCGTTCCGAAGGCGCAGCCCCTGGGCGGGACTCGTCATCCCGCCGGGGAGCCGGGCCTCGAGCCCGGCGGAGATCCTCCGCAGCCACTCGAGGTCCGCCGTCGCCAGGTCGATCTGGCGGTTGAGGAATGCCACCTCCAGCAAACGTTCCATGAGGTCGCGCTGGAGCACCTGCCATCGCACGTCATGGGCTTCTTGGGCGGTGCGGCTGCCGGCACGGGCAAGGTCCCGGGCGGCGGATTCCTTGCCGAAGATCGGCAGCGGTTGGGTGATGCCCAGGGCGAGGTCGCCCTCTTCGGAGGCGGCCGGGCCCCGGGACCCGTAGCCGATGC
>JBIKMQ010000251.1:0-4465 GCA_044359215.1 Candidatus Chromulinivoraceae bacterium | reverse complement strand
GGCGGCGGGTCTTTTGGCGGTGGCCCGCGTTGACTCGGCCGTTGCAGCCCGCTTCGGGGATGCTCCGGCCTCGCCGCCTTGGCCACCGCCAAATTCCCTCGCCGCAGGACCCCTCTGAGTTTTCAGACAGGCTCTCAGGCGCGCAAGGTGGCCCCGAGGGCCGACTGGAACACGCCGACGAGGCGGTCGTGGGCGGCCTGGACCTCGTCGTCCTTGAGGGTGCGGTCGGCCGCGCGGTAGGTGAAGGAGTAGGCCAGGCTCTTGTGTCCCTCGGGCACGTGCTTGCCGCGGAAGACATCGAAGAGTTCCACCGCCTCGAGGTGACCAGGCTTGGCCTGCTTGACCGCCGCGAGCACCGCCTCGTGGGTGGTCGCCTCGGGCACGATCATCGCGACATCGCGCTGGATCGACGGGAAGGCGGCCAGGGGCTTGAAGCTCCGCGCCGGGTTGCTGCGGGCCAGCAGCACGTCGAGGTCGAGCTCGGCCAGCAGCACGGCGTCGCGCAGGTCGTGCCGCTTGGCCAGCGTCGGCAGCAGTTGGCCCAATTGGCCCAGAGGCAGCTTGCCCCCGAGGGTGATCGCGGCCGACTCGAGCATCAGCGGAGTGCTCTCCGGGCGGCGCGCGTAGGCGACCCCCCGCAGGCCCAGGCGCTCGATGAGCTCCTCGACCAATCCCTTGAGGTCGTACACGTCGGCCTTGGTATCGCGTTCGGCCCCGGACCAGAACCGCGGATCGCGGGCACCGGTGAGCGCGATGGCCACGCGCCAGCCTTCGCGAGCCGCCCCGTTCTGCAAGGTGAACACCCGGCCGATCTCGAACAGCTGCACATCGCCGTTGCGGCGGGTGAGGTTGTGGCTGAGGGAATCCAGCAACCCCGGCAGCAATGACGGCCGCAGCGCATTCATGTCGCTGCTCAACGGATTGGCCAGGAGAACCACCTCCTCGGAGACCCGGCGCGCGGCCGTGTCGGAGATCAGCGTCTGGCCCTGGGCCTCGTCGAGCCCGAGGCCCGTGAGGATGCGGCGGACTTCGGCGAAGCGGTCGTAGGTCGCGTCGAAGGGATGCGAGCCCACCGCGCCCCGCGGGGCCGTGGAGGGGATGCGGTCGACGCCGAACAGGCGGGCCACCTCTTCCACCAGATCCACCTCGCGCTTGAGATCGACCCGCCACGAAGGCACGCGCCACACGGAGGTCGCTCCACCGTCACGGCTTCCCTGCCCGACCTCCTCGAGGCCGAGCCCGGCCAGGAAACCCGCCTGGGTCTCGGACGGGATGTCCACGCCCAGCAGGACCTTCGCGCGATCCTGCCGCAGCGTGAGTTCCCTGGCCTGGGGCGGGTTCGGGAACACGTCGATGGCCTGGCCAGACACGCTGCCGCCAGCCAGCTCGAGGAGCAGTTGGGCGCAGCGTCGGCCCGCCGATGCGGCCGCCTGGACATCGGCCCCGCGCTCGAAGCGGTAGCTCGCGTCGGTGCGCAGTGCGAGCGCCTTGGAGGTGCGTCGGATGCCCGTCGGCGTGAAATAGGCCGACTCGATCAGTACGTCGGTGGTGTCGGCCTGGATGCCGGAGTCGAGCCCGCCCATGACGCCCGCCAGGGCGATGCCGCCCGCGGCGTCGGCGATGAGCAGGTTCTCCGGGTTGAGCGTGTGCTCGCGCCCATCGAGGGTGGTGAACGTCTCGCCCTCGGAGGCGCGGCGGATCACCACCTCGGGCAGGCCGGCGGCGTTGGTCCGGAGTCGGCGGAGGTCGAAGGTGTGCAGGGGCTGCCCCGTCTCGAGCATCACGAAGTTCGAGACGTCCACCACGTTGTTGATGCTCCGCAGCCCCACCTTCTCGAGGGCCGAGCGCAGCCAGGCCGGGCTGGGCCCGACCTTCAGGCCGCAGATCACCATCGCCGTGTAGCGCGGGCACAGGTCGGGGGCCTCCAGGCGGACGACGGCCGATGCGGCGGCCCCGGTCGGGACCTCGGGCAAGGTCACCACCGGAAGGCGCAGGGGCTTGCCGGTCACGGCGGCGACCTCGCGCGCGATGCCGATCACCGAATTGAGATCGGGCCGATTGGGCGTCACTTCGAGGTCGAACACCACGTCGCTGCCCGAGAGCCCGAGATGGACGGCCAACGGTTGGCCCACGGTCGCCGTCTCAGGCAGGATGAGCAGCCCGTCTTCGCGGCGCAGGCCGAAGGCCTCAGGTTCGATGCCAAGTTCCTCATGGGAACACATCATGCCGTGCGATTCGACGCTGCGGATCTTGCCCACCTTGATGGTGAAGGGCTGCGTCTCACCGGCCTTGGGCGGCAGCGAGGCCCCGGGCAGGATGAGGGGCACCTTGTCGCCGGCCTTGAAGTTCTGGGCCCCGCAGACGATCTGCCGCTCGCCCTGGCCGTCAGCCACGCGACAGACCGAGAGCTTGTCGGCGTTGGGGTGCTTGTCGCGTGAGAGCACCTGGGCGACGACCACGCCATCGAATTGGCCGGCCAGGCGCTCGACGCCTTCGACCTCGAGCCCCAGGAGCGTGAGGCGCTCGGTGAGTTCTTCGGGGGTCCCGGCGAAGTCCACATGGTTGCGGAGCCAGTTGAGGGTGACTTTCATGGGCGAAAAAGGGGGCTGAAGGGGGCGGCGCGGAAGTGGGAGGGGTGCTTCAGAACTGCTTCAGGAAGCGGACATCGTTCTCGTAGAGCAGGCGGATGTCGGTGATGCCGTAGCAGAGCATGGCGATGCGCTCGATGCCGAAGCCGAAGGCCCAGCCGCTCCACACCTCGGGGTCGTAGCCCACGTTCTCGAAGACCTGGGGGTGCACCATGCCGCAGCCGGCGATCTCCAGCCACTCCTTGCCCAGCTTGCGGACCAGGGCGTTGGTGAAGTCGATCTCGAGGCTGGGCTCGGTGTAGCTGAAATAATGCGGGCGGAAGCGCAGTTTGACGTCGTTGCCGAGCACCTCCTTGAAAACCGCCTCGACGGTGCCCTTGAGGTCGCTGACCGTGACGTTGCGGTCCACGTAGAGACCCTCGATCTGGTGGAAGGTCGGATTGTGCGTGGCATCGGCGTTGTCGCGGCGGAACACCCGGCCCGGCACCACGATGCGGATCGGCGGCGGGGTCTTCTCCATGACCCGGATCTGGACCGAGCTGGTGTGGGTGCGCAGCAGCGGGCGACCGGCCGAATCGAGGAAGAACGTGTCCTGGGCGTCGCGGGCAGGATGGTCCTTCGGCGTGTTGAGCGCATCGAAGCAGTGGACTTCATCCTCGATCTCGGGCCCGTCGGCCACGGCAAAGCCCAGCTTGCGGAAGGCCCGCACGATGGAATCGGTGACCTGAGTCAGGGGATGCAGGCGACCCAGCGGCCGGCGTCGGCCCGGCAGGGTGAAATCGGCCGGCTCCTTGGGCAGCGCCGCCTTGAGTTCCAGGGCGCCGCGCACCTCGCCCAGCACGGCCTCGAGGGCCTGCTTGGCGGCGTTGATCGCCTTGCCCGCCAGCGGACGCTCCTCCTTGGGCAGGGAGCCCAGTTCCTTCATGAGGGCGGTGAACTCGCCCTCGGCGCCGAGAAAGCGGCCTTTGGCCCGGTCGAGGGACGACAGGTCGGCGGCGGCGCGGAGTTCCGCCTGCGCGGCGGCGAGGATGGCGGGGAGGCGTTCGTGCAGGGACATGAGATCGAATCGTTCGCTGGGACGGTTGGCCGGGCTGGGTCGGAGCCGTCGGGTCGGTGGATCGAAGGGAGCGCCGGAGCCTTGGCGGTCGGGTCGAGGACCCGGGAGGGGCAAGCCAAAGAAAAGCGGGCGGCCTTTGTGAAAAGGGCGCCCGCCTTGGGTTTTCCTGCGGAGTCGGTTTCGGCGTGCTTCAGGCGGCGACGGCCTGGGTCGTCGCACCGGCCTTGCCCTTCAGGGCGCCCTGGGCGACCTCGACGAGCTTGGCGAAGGCGCCCGAGTCGGTCGCGGCGATGTCGGCCAGGACCTTGCGGTCAAGGGCGCAACCGGCGGCCTTGAGGCCCTCCATGAAGCGGCTGTAGGTCAGACCGGCAGCCCGGGCGGCCGCATTGATGCGGATCTGCCACAGGTAGCGGAAGGTGCGCTTCTTGGCCTTGCGGTCGCGGTAGGCGTACTGCATGCCGTGGTCGACGGCATCGCTGGCGTACCGGTAATGGCTGCTGCGGCGAAGGCGGAAGCCCTTGGCCAGCTTGAGCATCCTCTTGCGACGTTTGCGGGAAGCGGGAGCGTTGGTGACGCGCATGGAAGTGAGCGGTTAGAAACTGGAGGTGTTCAGTGGGAGAACGGCAGACAGGACTTGATCTTGTACACGTCGGTCTCGTGCACGAGCTTCGCGGTTCCCAGACGACGCCGCCGATTGGCGTTCTTGCTGGAGAGCAGGTGGCGCTTTCCGGCGTGCTGGGTGAGCACCTTGCCGCTCGCGGTGATTTTGAACCGCTTGGAGACGGACTTCTTGGTTTTGATTCCCTTCGGACGACGCATA
>JBIKMQ010000003.1:0-15491 GCA_044359215.1 Candidatus Chromulinivoraceae bacterium | reverse complement strand
CATGCTTGAATAGGCGTCGGGTGATCTTGGCGGTGGTCCAGGGTGCCGCAGCTAGCGCCCGTTGCGCGGCCGAATCACCGTCGATGAGGTACTCCACCTTCCGGAACACCATCTCCATCATGACCGTCTGCGGGCAGGCCCAGCCGCACCACAACCGGCCGAAGGCCACCGTGAACACCACGATGCCGCTGATGAACACCAGCATGGCCACGGCGAACACCACCGAGTCCTGCGGCCAGAAGATCTGGCCCAGGATCGAGAAGCGGCGCTCCACCAGGTTGAACAGCAGGAGCGGGTTGCCCTGGATGCGGATCCAGGGCCCGGCGAACATCAGGACGATGAGGAAGGACGCGAACCAGGCCCGACGCCGGTGCCAGACCCCCGAGGGGGCCTTGGGGTGGAGCCAGCGGCGACGCCCATCCTTGTCGGCCGTGGCGATGTGGTCGCGGAAGTCCCGCCAATCCACATCCTGCATGTTGCCCGGTCGGCCCGAGGCCACGGATTCGGGCGACGTCGGGGGCGCTGGAGTTTGCTCTTGGGGAGGATTCATGGGCGGGAGTCCTCCATCGGACTCCCCGGGGCTTCATTCGAAATCCATCGGGACCACCGGCTTGGAGGGATCCTCCGGGGGCTTTGGATCCGGCGGATTGCTGCCCCGCAGCGTGTGGATGTAGCTGGCCACCGCCTGGATCTCGGCCGGCTTGAGCACCCCGCGCCAACTGAGCATGCCCTTCTCGGTCACGCCGTTGATGATCACCTTGACGGTGTCGACATAGTTGGACCCGTGGATCCAGACGTTGTCGCACAGGTTAGGCCCGACCAATCCACCGCCATCGGCCCGGTGGCACGGCGCGCAGAGGTTGACGAAGGACTGCCTTCCCTGCTCCAGCGCCACGGCATCCGACAGCGGTTTCAACGTGGCCACATCTGACTCGAATCGCGCGAGGGCCGCGTTCTTGAGGGCGTCACCCCGGGCGGCCTCGGCCTGGTATTCCGCCGCCTGGAGGGGGCCGGCCTTGAGCACGTGATAGTGAACGAGATACCCCACGGCGAACACCGTGCAGAGGACGAACAGCCACACCCACCAGCGCGGCAGGTTGTTGTCGAGCTCCCGGATGCCGTCGGCTTCGTGGTGCAACAGCAACGGGTCTTTAGGATCCTGGTTCATGGTTCTTGGAAGCGGAGGGTGCGAACGGACGGATCTCACCATCGTCGAGGGGCAACTCGCCCATGCGACGGACATGGGAAGCCCGCTGGACCAGAGTCCAGGTCACCGCTGCGGCGAAGACGAAGAAGAAGAGGCAGACCGAAACGATGCCGTACACGGCAATGCCACCGGTGTGCGTGAGGACGTTGCGGATCATGGCTGGACGGAGGGGGCGGTCTGGCCGGCCGGGTTGGAGGCCTTGATGTCGGTTCCCAGGCGCTGCAGGTAGGCGATCAGGGCGATGATCTCCCGGTCGGGCTGGGTCTCGATCTGGGCCGTCTTGAGGCCGGTGGCGATGCCGGCCGCCTGCCTGTGGAGGTCCGCCAGGGCCTGGGCCTCATAACCCGCCGGATACGGGACGCCCACCGAGCGCAGCGCGGCGATGCGGGGCCCGACGGCGGCCGTGTCGATCTTCTGCTCCAGAAGCCAGGGGTAACGGGGCATCATCGAGCCCGGTGAGGTGCTTCGGGGGTCCTCCATGTGGTTGAAGTGCCAGGCATCGGGATACTTGCCTCCGACGCGGTGCAAATCAGGACCGGTGCGCTTGGAACCCCAGAGGAACGGATGGTCGAACACGAACTCTCCGGCCTTGGAGTACTCGCCATAGCGCTCGGTCTCCGAGCGGAAGGGGCGGACCATCTGGGAATGGCATCCCACGCAACCTTCGCGGATGTAGAGGTCCCGTCCCATCACCTCCAGCGGGGTGTAGGGCCGGACGCCTGCGATCGTGGGCACGTTCTCCTTCACCAGGTACATCGGCACGATCTCGACGAGGCCGCCGACCAGCACCGCCAGGAGCGCCAGGACGGTGAGGGTGAGTGGACGGGCTTCCAACCAGCGGTGACCCCAGGGAGTCCTGACAGGGGCGGATCCAGGATTCGCCGTCGGCGGAGTCTCGACCGCAACCGCAACCTCGGACTCCGGCTCGAAGGAACCCGACTTGGCGGTCTTCCACAGGTTGTAGGCCATGATGAAGGCCCCGATGATGTAGAGGGTTCCACCGATGGCACGCATGCGGTACATCGGGAAGAGCTGGAGGACCGTCTCCAGGAATCGCGGGTACTGCAGGAAGCCATCCGGGGTGAACTGCTTCCACATGAGGCCCTGCGTCACTCCGCTCCAGTACATCGGCACCGCGTAGAACATCATGCCCAGCAGGGCGACCCAGAAGTGCCAGTTGGCCAGCTTCACCGAATGGAGCGGTGTCCGGTAAAGCCGCGGGAACAGCCAGTACAACATGGAAAAGGTGAAGAAGCCGTTCCACCCGAGGGCCCCGGTGTGCACATGGGCGACCGTCCAGTCGGTGTAGTGCGACAGCGCATTGACGCTCTTGATCGACAGGAGCGGCCCCTCGAGCGTGGCCATGCCATAGGCGGTCAGGGCGACCACCATGAACTTGAGCATCGGGTCCTGACGGACGCGGTCCCAGGCCCCGCGCAGCGTCAACAACCCGTTGAGCATGCCGCCCCAGGAGGGGGCGACCAGCATGACCGAGAAGACCATGCCCAGGGACTGGGCCCAGTCGGGCAGCGCGCTGTAGAGCAGGTGGTGGGGCCCGGCCCAGATGTAGATGAAGATGAGGCCCCAGAAATGGATGATCGACAGCCGGTACGAGAACACCGGCCGCTCCGCCGCCTTCGGCAGGAAGTAGTACATGAGGCCCAGGTAGGGCGTGGTGAGGAAGAAGGCCACGGCATTGTGGCCGTACCACCACTGGACGAGGGCGTCCTGCACGCCGGCGTAGATCGGGTAGCTCTTGAACAACCCCGCGGGCACGGCCAGGGAGTTGCCGATGTGCAGCAGCGCGACGGTCACCGCCGTGGCGATGTAGAACCAGATCGCCACATAGAGATGCTTCTCGCGGCGCCTCAGGATCGTGCCGATGAGGTTGACCGTGAAGGCCACCCAGACCACCGCGATGGCGATGTCCACGGGCCACTCGAGCTCCGCGTACTCCTTGCTCGTGGTCAGGCCCAGCGGCAGCGTGATGGCGGCGGCGACGATGACCGCCTGCCAGCCCCAGAAGTGGAACCACCCGAGCGCGTCGCTGAAGAGGCGGGCCTTGCAGAGCCGCTGCAGCGAGTAGTAGATGCCCATGAAGAGCCCGTTGCCCACGAAGGCGAAGATCACCGCGTTGGTGTGGAGCGGACGCAACCGGCCGAAGGTCGTGTACTGCAAGTTGAGGTTCAGCCCGGGCAGGAAGAGCTGGCAGGCGATCAGCAGGCCGGCGAGGAAGCCGACCAACCCCCACACCACGGTGGCGATGGCGAATGCCCGGACGATCCGGTTGTCGTAGCGGAATGTTTCCTGGTTCATGGAGAATGGTTGCCGTCCCGTCCCGGGGTGCCGGCCGGCGGCAGCGACCCCCGCGGGGCCACGCGATCCGTTGCGCCAAGCATCCTGTGCACCCACCCGGCGGAGGGCTCGCCGGCGTTTGCCGGGACCTCCACGGCGTTTGCCGCCGGCCGGGCGGCGGCGGAGGCGGCGCCGGGTCGGGGCATGGCCGGGGCGTCCTCGGTCAGGATCCGCAAGGCCGGCGTGCAGGTGTCCTCGTACTGGCCGGAGCGGACGGCCCAGAAGAACGCGCCCAGGAACCCGGCGGCGATGAGCACGCTCAAGGGGATGAGCAGCAGCAGGACACTCATGACCCGGCCTTTCCATCCCGGCCGAATCGCCGGCGCCCGAGCCACTCCACACCCGCCACCGAGAAGGCCACGACCGTGACCGAGCTCAATGGCATGAGCACCGCGCAGACCACCGGCGAGAGGCGGCCGGAGGCGGCGATGGCGATGCCGACGACGTTGTAGAGCGCCGACACGACAAAGCCCCGGCGGACCCAGGCGACCGAGTCGCGGGCGAAGGCGAGGATCCGGTCCAGCTCGGCGACGCGGTCGGCCGAGAGGATCAGGTCGCTGGCCGGCGAGAACGCGCCAGCCTCCTCGACCACGGCGACGCCCACGTCGGCCTGCCGCAGGGCTCCGGCATCATTGAGGCCGTCCCCCATCATCAGGACGGTCCGGCCCCGGGAAGCCTGCCAGTGCCGCACAAAGGCCAGCTTCTGGACGGGATCCTGCCGGAACCCCAGCACCGCATCCGGGCCGAGCAGGGCGCGGAACCGGTCGGCCTCGGCTTCGTTGTCGCCGCTCAGGAGGGCCAGGTCGACGCGACCGCGGAGGGCCCCGAGGAGCGTCCGGATGCCCGACCGCAGCGGGTGGCCCAGGACAAACGTCCCGCGATGGACGCCACCGATGCCAACGTGGATGCGGCTGCCGACCGGAGCGTCGTCCCGGTCCGGATCCACGGCGCGCCCGGGCGCCGGGGCCGGGCCGTCGCCGGAGGCTGCGCACGCGGCGGGCGGCACACCGGCCTCCGCGAGATGATCCGCCGATCCGACCCGCAGCCGCACCCCATCGACCGTGCCGGAGATCCCCCGCCCCGGCGTCTCGAGGAACTCCTCCACGACGATGCCGGCGGCGGCCTTGCCCGCGTCGTCCATCCCGTCCACCCCGAGGAACTCCCGGATCCGACGGGACAGCGGGTGGCTGGACTGGGCCAGGAGCGTCGCCACCGCCCGGGTCTCCGAGGGCTCAAGCGCCCGCCCCTGCCAGGCGACCGGGGCGGCCCCGGGGCGGGTCAGGGTGCCGGTCTTGTCGAGCACCACGGCATCGACCCGGGCAAGCGTCTCGAGGACGAACGGGTTCTTCAGGTAGATCCCGAGCCGACCGAGCACCCGCTGGGCGGTGCCGAGGGTGAACGGCGAGGCCAGCGCGAGCGCGCAGGGACAGGCCACGATGAGCACCGCTACCAGTGCCTGAACGGCGCGGGCCCCGTCGCCGAGGACCCACCACGCGGTCGCGGCCCCCGCGGCGATCACCACGAGGGCCAGCGAGAACCGCCGGCTGTAAGCCTCCGTGATGCGGTCCACCGGGTCCGCCGTGCGGCCCTTGCGGAAGGCATCCTGGTTCCAGAGCGAGGTGAGGTACCCCTGCGAGACGGGCTTCAGGACCTCCACCTCGATCCGACCGCCGGTCTGCCGGCCTCCCGCGAAGAGCACGCCCCCGGGGCTGCAGGTCTCGGGCTGCGATTCGCCGGTGACGAAGGCGTAGTCGATCCGGGCCTCCCCCTCGAGCAGCCGGGAGTCTGCCGGCAGCAGTTCGCCGTGGCGCAGCACCAACCGGTCGCCGACGGCCAGGCGGGCCACGGCCACCCGCTCCTCGCCCCGGCCCGACCGCCGACTGACCGCCAGGGGAAAGAACGCCGTGTAGTCCCGGTCGAAGACCAGCCGGGCATGGGTCTTCTGCTGGAAGAGCCGGCCGCAGAGCAGGAAGAACAGCAGGCCGGCCAGCGAGTCGAAGTAGCCGTCGCCCCGACGCGAGAACACCTCGAAGACACTCTGCCCCATCAGGGCCAGGATGCCCAGGGCGATGGGAATCTCGATCACCGGCACCCGCCGCCGAAGCCCGCGCCAGGCCGCCTGGTAGTAGTCCAGCGCACTGAAGACCACGACGGGCAGCGACAACAGGAAGCTGATCCAGCCGGCCAGGTGCCGGAAGGCCGGCCCGCTGACGCTGTCCAGCCCAAGGTACATCGCCAGGCTCAGGAGCATGGTGTTCCCGAAGGCGAAACCGGCGACGCCCAACTGCAGCCAGAGGCGGCGTGAGACCGGCCTTGGGCTCGGTCCGCCGAGGTCGGAGGCCCGCAGCTCCGGCTCGTACCCCAGCGCGGCCAGGAGTGCGGCGACCTCGCTCAGGAGCAACCGGGACGGATCGAAGCTCAGCGACACTTCGCGGCGCAGGAAGTCGACCGACGACTGCCCGATGCCCTCCCGGAGCCGGAAGACATGCTCCAGCAGCCAGACGCAGGCGACGCAATGGATCGCCGGGACGCGGAAGGTCACCCGGGTGCGCCGGCCGTCGGAGTAATCCACCAGCGCCGCCCGGACCTCCGGGGTGTCCAGGAAGGCGAAGCGGGACGGATCATCGGCCTCGCCACCGCGCACCCCCTGGGCGCCGCCGAGACGGTAGAATTCGTCGAGACCTCTGTCGCTGAGGAGGCCGAAGACCGTCTGGCACCCCGCGCAGCAGAATCTCCGGGTCCCGTCGCGCAACGGGGATCCGCCACAGGGGAGCCCGCAATGGGTGCAGACCACCAACCCGGCGGACGCGGACGCCTCGGCGACGGCTCCGGGGCGGGCGCGGGGCGCGTCGGGTTCAACCAGGTCCGGGGTGGGCACGAGGACGGGCACGGCAGGGCCACGGTGCAAGGCGACAGCCCGGCCAGACTTCCCGGATCTTGCCATCCTGGGGCCAACCCTTGCCTCGTCGGATGGACCGCGGGCCCCACCAGAACGCTCGCGCCCAAGGTCCCGGTCCTGACCGCTCACCGCGGGTCCCGGCCGGGTCTCCGCAACACGCTTGCCGCCATCCTCGGGCCGACGCACCGTGTCCCCACATCCGATCATGAACTCCCGCCTTTGTTCCCTCGTGTGCGCCGCCGTGGCGAGCGCGCTCCTCGTCTCCCCGACCCTCGCCGAGGAAAAGAAGCCCAAGAAGTCCGCCAAGGACGCATGGACCCAGCTCTTCGACGGCAAGGACACCTCCAAGTGGCGCGGCTACAAGGCCACCGCGTTCCCGGCCAAGGGCTGGCGCGTCGAGAACGGGACCCTGCGCCACGTGGCCGGCGAGGGCGGCGGCGATCTGGTGACCATCGAGAAGTTCGCCGACTTCGAGCTGCGCTTCGACTGGAAGGTGGCCCCCGGGGCCAACAGCGGCGTCATGTACCGGGTCACCGAGGACCACAACGCCTCCTACGAGACCGGGCCGGAGTACCAGGTGCTCGACGACTCCAAGCACGGCGACGGCAAGAACCCCAAGACCAGCGCGGCAGCCCTCTACGCCCTGATCGCCTGCAACTCCGAGAAGGCCCTGAACCCGGTGGGCGAGTGGAACAAGGCCCGCATCGTGGTGAAGGGCAACCGGGTCGAGCACTGGCTCAACAAGAAGAAGGTCGTGGAGTACCAGTGGGGCGGAGCCGAGACGATGAATCTCATCGGCGAATCGAAGTTCAAGGGCATGCCCGGCTTCGCCCGGAACTCCTCGGGTCACCTGTGCCTGCAGGACCACGGCGACGACGTGTGGTTCCGCAACATCAAGATCCGCACCTTCTGACGGTGACGGATTCCGGGTCGGGCATTCCCGGTCGGGCGAACCCGGTCCGGCCTGCAAGACCCTCTCCGGCGTGAACCTCATCCACTGGGACCACAACGCGACCACGCCGACGGACGCGCGCGTCCTGCAGGCGATGGAGCCGTTCCTGCGGGAGGTCTGGGGCAACCCCTCGAGCATCCATGCGCTCGGGCGCCGGGCACGGGCCGCACTCGACGAGTTCCGCTATCGCCTGGCCGGCCTCTGGCGATGCCGTCCGAGCGAGGTGGTCTTCACCGGCGGAGGCACCGAGGCCAACAACCTGGCGATCCTCGGAACCGCCCGGCTGGGCGGCCACCGGGGCCGACGCCACCTCGTCGCCTCGCCGGTCGAGCACCACGCCGTGCTCCACGCGCTGAGGTACCTCGAGGCCCACGAGGGCTTCACCCTCACGCTGCTGCCGGTCGACCGGTTCGGCCGGGTGGACCCGGACTCGGTCGCCGCGGCGCTGCGCCCCGACACGGCGCTGGTCTCGGTCATGACGGCGAACAACGAGACCGGCACCGTCCAACCCGTCGCCGCCATCGGCCGCCTTTGCCGCGAGAGGGGCGTTCCGTTCCACACCGACGCGGTCCAGGCCTTCGGCAAGCTGCCGTTCCGGGACATCGACCAGTTCGAGGCTGATCTCGTCTCGGTCTGCGCCCACAAGTTCCACGGACCCAAGGGCGCGGGGGCGCTGTTCATCCGCTCCCCCCTGCTCCCGCACCCCACGCAGCATGGCGGGGCCCAGGAGAACGAGCGGCGCGGCGGCACCGAGAATCTGGCGGCGATCGCCGGCCTGGTGAGCGCGTTCGAGTGGATGGTGCCCGAGCCGGTGTTCCCGGCCGGGCGCCTCAGGGACTGGACCGAGCGCCTGGCGCGCCTGGCGACCTCGTTGCCCGGGGTGGAACGCCACGGATGTCCCGCCGATCGGCTGCCCAACACGCTGGCCTTCTCCGTCGAGGGCACCGACAGCCTCCCCCTGCTGGCCAACCTCGACCTTGAGGGGGTCTGCGCCTCGAGCGGATCAGCCTGCACGGCCGGTTCGGTCGAGCCGAGCCATGTGCTCCGGGCCATGGGTGTCCCAGAGGCCCGGGCCCGGGCGGTGGTGCGGTTCTCGCTGGGTCGCGACTCCACCGAGGAGGAGGTTCGCCGCGTGGAGGCGCTGTTGCCGGGGGTCGTGGCCCGCTGCCGGGGCCACTGAGGGCTTCCGGCCGGCCAAGGAGCCGGGGACGGCCGCCGTGCCCGACGCTGGCCGGAACCCGGGCACCTCAGGGCCTCACATGGCTCAGGCTCATGCCCAGGGCCAGCAGGCCGATCAAGCCGAAGTAGGCGATCCCGACCGTCCAGCGCTGCCGGGGCTCGATCTCGAAGAACCGCCGGGATTCCTCGTCCCGCGCCCGGAACAGGGAGAACAGCCTGGGCAGGCCCATGACCAGCACCATGAGCAGGATCGGGCTGATCCAGCCGCGGGTCATCGCCTCGTGGACCAAGTAGGCGATCATCACGGCATAGCCCGCGACCCACAGCCACGGCGAGAGCGCCGTGACGATGCGGCCGCCATCAAGGAAGCCGACCGGGGCCAGATTGAAAAGGTTCAGCAGGAAGCCGGAGTAGGCCAGTGCCGACCAGAACGGATCGCCCGTGGCCACATGGGCCAAGTAGCACACACCGGCGCCGAGGGTCCCGAAGATCGGCCCGCCGATGCCCACCACGGCCTCGATCCAGGCGTTTCTCGGGGCGTCCTTGAGCGCGATGAACGCCCCCATGAACGGGATGAACACCGGGGCCCCGACCCGTAGGCCCTGGCTGCGCGCGGCAACCAGGTGGCCAAGTTCGTGGACGAAGATCAGTCCGACGAAGCCGAGGGCGAACTTCCACCCCCACAGGAGGGCATAGGCCCCGATGCTGAGGATCATCGTGCCACCGGTCTTGAGGAAGGCCGGCAGGAACTTCAGGAACGGCAGCAGGACCACGATCTTCGAGCCGAACTTGACGATCGCCGCCACCAGCACGGCCAGCGGCCCCCAGAATCCACCCCGCCGGGGTGGACGCTGCCGGGGAGGCGGCACCTGCCGGCCGGGGAACATCACCGGCGGAGGCCCGGAAACGGGCAGGATCGGGGGTTTCGGGTCGGACGGGATGGGGGGACGGTCCTCCATGCCCCGGAACCCGACTCGACCGCGGCCGAAACCGCAATCCAATTGCCTCGGAAGGATCTGGGCGAAAACCCGCTCCCGGGTTCGGCGTGACCGCTCAGCGAGGCGGGGGTAGCGGGGGCGAACCCGGCGAGGCCAGCATGGAATCTTCGGTGGGCAACGGCGGACGCCTCTGCGGGTTGAGCGAACGCTCCACCAGGCGTCGCCAGGCGGCACGGTCGTTGGGGCTCATGGCCCTCCATCGCTCGGCCTTGCGCAGAAACTGCTCGCGTTCGGCCGGATCCATCGCCTCGAACCGCCGGAAGGCGCTCACGCATCGGGATCTCTCCTCGGGCGACAGGGCCGAGAAGTCGGCCAGGGCGCGCTCCATCTGCCGGCGCTCGGTCTCGGAGAGCGTGCGCAAGGCCGCCTGCCGCTCGGCCGGGGTGAGGTCGAAGAACCGGGAAAAGGCGGCGGACTTGCGGCTTCGCTCGCCGGGAGGCAAGGCCAGCCAGCGTTCAAGTTGCTCGCGCGCGGCCCGCTGGGCGGCCGGGGGCAACGAGGCCATGTAGGCCTCGACGCGCTGGCGATCGGGGTGAACCTCACCCTGGCGCACGAACCACGACAGCCGGCGCTCGCTCTCGAGGAGATCGCGGCGCTCGGCCTCGGGCAACTGGTCCCAGGCGGCCAGCCGTTCCTCGACCATCCGGAGATCCTCGGCTGGCACCTGCGCCATCTGGGCCCGGCGCTCCTGGGGCGGCAGGGGCAACAGGGTGGACAGGGCGTCCTGGAACTGGGCAAGCCTGAGGCGGATTTCACGCTCGTCAGGCCGCAGCGCCCCGAACTCGCGCAGCTTGGCCTCGATCAGGGCCCGGGCGGCCGGGGTCTTTCGGGACAGCAGGGCCTCGCGTTGCTCCGGGCCCGCCGCGAGCAACTCCCGGAAGCGGTCGGTGGGCGTCTTGACCGCCGGCACCGGTGGGAGGGTGGCCTGCCCTGGCAGCGGCGGTCCGGGCTTGGAGGAGGTTCCCGACCTGAAGGTGGTTCCCGACCTGGAGGAGGTTCCGGGAAGAGGCGGCACCGGGACGGTGGATGGAGACGTCGACGACGGGCCCACCCCCTGGCCCGATGCCGGAAGGAAAAGAACCGTGTCGGACAGGATGGCCACACCGACGAGGAGAAACACTCGGCCAAGGGGATGAGGGCCAAGGATTTGGGAGCCCAGAATCTTGGAGCCGAGGACGTTGGGGCCCTGGGAGGCGCGGCCGAGAAGGATGGGGGCGGGAGATGCCGGCGAACCCTGCCCGGCGGGCCGGGGCGATGGCGCACCCGGTGGCCGATCAGCCATCGACGGCATCGACGGCATCGATGGCATCGACGGCTCCGATGGCATCGACGGCTCCGATGGGACAGCCCAGCTGGGTTGGAGCCCGGAGCGCCTCATGGCATGTCGTCGCGGAGGACCTGGAGCAGGGCCACATCATCGGGGGCCGAACGGGTCTCGAGCAGTCGGATGGCCTCGAAATCCTGCAGGACAGCCACTCCGGGCATCGATGCCGCGCCCGACCACTCGGCAGCCGTCCGGGCCATGGCTCCATGACGGCGAACCTGCAGGCGATCCCACCCCCAGGACAACGAGACGGCCAGGACCGCCAGGGCGATGGTCGCCGGGCGCAGGGTCGACCGGAGCAAGTCGCCGGGACCGGGGATGGCGAGGGCGGCTCCAAGCTGACGGAGGCGGTGGGCCCAACGGGAGGCCAAGGATTCCGTCCCGGGAGAGGAACGGATCTCCGAGAGGACCCGCGCCGTGAAATCGGCGGAGATGGGACGTCGGGGAAGCGCGTCGAGCGCGTCGTTCAATGCCAATTCCTCGTCGAGGCACCTGGCTTCCGCCGGACGCCTGGAACGCGCCAATTCGCGGCGCCACCGGGCAGCCTCGTGGGGCGGCAACCGACGGCGGGCCACCTCGTCCAACCAATCTTGACGCAGGGGCTGACCCTCGGGCTGGCTCGGAATGGGCTGGGAGTTGGGCTCCATGGCGTGACGACGTGATGGTAAAACCGGTTCCTGCGCAAAGTTGCGCCCGAAGGCCTTCGGAGGATCCCCCAACCGGTCCAGGCCGGGCATCCGGGCGGGGGGGGGTGAAGGCACATTCCCCGACTGACAATCAGGAAAACCCTCCCTAAGGTCACCTGATAGCCTTCCGATGGCTTCCCGATGGAACCGATGACCCAATCCCCTCCCGACCGGCCCAGATCCGACTGGTTGACCGGGGGATTGGCCGTGCTGGACGGTGCGGGGCGGCTCCTGTCGGCCAATGACGCCCTGGCCCGCTGGCTCGGGGAAACCCCGGAAACCCTCGTCGGCAGGCCATGGGTGGAGATCCTGTCCCATCGTCGCACCGAATGGGAGGCGCCGGTGGGGGCCTGGCTCGGATCGGACCAGGAATTCCGCACCGAGGATCTCCCGGGTCACCCCGACCATCCCGACGGATGGGTGCGCCTCTCGGGGGGCCGCACCCCCGGGGGACTTTTCGTCCACATCGAATCCATCGTGCCGCCGCTGCCGCGTCTCGAGGAGGACTCATGGCCACAGGCCGGATCCGGCGACGAAGCCACCCAGCAGCTGAGGCTGCGGCTGCTCAAGGCCGAGGCGGAGGTCGACAACCTCATGCGGCGCTGGCCGGGGGTGATCTTCAACCAGCGCAGCGACATGTCCTTCCATTACGCCAGCCCGCGGCTGGAGGAGTTGACCGGGGTTCCACTCCAGGAGTTCCTCCACCGGTCCGACGTGTTCTGGAATGCCATCCACGAGGGCGACCTCGCCGAGGTGCAGAGCCACATCCGCCGCGCGCTCCGCAGCGAGGGCGGACTGAGCACCCATTTCCGCATCCGGCATGCCCGCACCGGCCGCGTGGCCTACATCCTCGAGCACCGCCAGGCCCTCCGGACCGAGAGCGGCCTGCTGCTCGGTTTCGAGGGCACCTGGATGGACGTCTCACGGCAGACCATCGCGGAGCGGCGCCTCAGCTCGACGGCCTGGCGGGACACCCTGGCCACGCTGACGATGGGCATGGCGCATGATTTCGGGAACATCCTGGCCGGCATCCACGCGCTGGCCGAGACCCTCGAACCCGCCGACGGGGCGGACGATCCGTTGCACGAGAGCCTCGGCCTCATCAAGCGCAACGCCCTGCAGGCCAGCGCGCTGGTGCGCCGGGTGCTGAGCCTCCACCAGGGCCGCCTCGGGGAATGCGGCTACCACGACCTCAACCAGCAGGTGGGCGACCTGCTCGAGCTGGTCCGAAAGATCCTGCCACGGCGCATCCGCTTCGAGTCCGAGCTGACCCCGGAGGCCCTGCCGGTCTACGTCGATTCGGTGGAGCTGCGACAGGTGTTCCTGAACCTCATCATGAACGCGTCGGACGCCATGCCCCACAATGGTCACCTGTGGTGCACCACGCAGCGGATCACCGAGCCCCAGAGCCCCGGGCACCTGCAGGGAGCGTTCCCGAGGCTCCCGGCGGTGTGCGTCGCGGTCCGGGACAACGGGGTCGGCATCCCCGAGCGTCACCTCGGGACCATCTTCGACCCGTTCTTCACCACCAAGCCGGTGAACCGCGGATCCGGCCTGGGCCTCTACAACGCCCGCCTGTTCGTCGAGAAGCACCATGGGGCGATCTCCGTCGAGTCGGTCGAGGGCCAGGGCACCACCTTCCGCATCTGGCTGCCCGAGGCCGACTTCTCCGAGGAGGAACGCATCCAGGAGGACGACGAACGACGACGACGCACCCTCCTGGTGGTCGGGCCGTCCGGGCGCTCGCTCGACACGACGGTGGACACGCTCCGTCGGGCCGGGTTCTTCGTGGTCACCGAGAACCGCGAGGACCAGGCGCTGGGCGCCCTCGAGTCGATGGACTACGAGTTCGACGGCGTGCTCGTGCAGGTCGCGGCGGACGCCCCGGAACGCATCGGCCGACTTCTCCGCGAGGTCCGGCAGCGCCGGCCACCGGTGCGCTCGATCCTGCAGATCATCGGCCGCAACGAGGACGAGATCCCCGTGGACTGGCTCAAGGACGCGCACCTCACCCTGCCCTCCGACCTGCAGGAGACCGAGATCCAGGGACGGCTCAAGGACCTGTTTGACCACCCACCCGGCCGATGAACCTTCCCGGCAAGCCCAGCCTCGAACCGTCGCTCAAGCAGATCCTCGTCGTGGACGACGAGGACATCGTGCGGATCGCCCTGCGCGAGACCCTGCGCCGTGAGCGCTACGGGGTCACCGCATGCGCCTCCCCCGAGGAGGCGTTGAAGGCGCTGCATGAGGAGGCCTTCGCGGTGATCATCTCCGACTACCAGATGCCGGGGATGACCGGCCTGGACTTCCTGGCCCGGGCCAAGCAGGCGCAGCCGGACGCCACCCGCATCCTCATCACGGCGGTGCTCAGCCTGGACACGGTCATCGAGGCGATCAACAAGGGCGAGATCTACCGCTTCATCGTCAAGCCCTGGATCCGTGAGGAGCTCCTGGCGACCGTCCGCAACGCGGTCCAGCGGCATGAACTCATCGTCCGCAACACCGTGCTCCAGGCCACGACGCTGGCGATGAACGAGCAGCTCGTGGCGCTCAACAAGGCCCTGGAGTCCCGCGCGGAGGCCGAGGCGGCGCAGCGACAGCGCCTCGTCGAGCTAAATTCGGCCCTCGAACTGAACCTGCACCACTCGGTGCAGCTCTGCCTGAAGGTGCTCCAGTCGTTCTACCCGACCCTGGGCACGCAGGCCCGCCGGGTCTTCGGGCTGTGCCGGGCGATGGCCGACACCCTGAAGCTGCCGGATTCGGAACGGCAGACGCTGGAATTGGCCGCCTGGCTGCACGACATCGGCCTGGTGGGCACCCCGCGCGGGCTCATCCGCAAATGGTTGAACCGGACCGACAAGCTCACCCCAACCGAACAGGCCCAGATCGAGCAACACCCCGTCCTCGGCGAGGAACTCGTGGACTTCGTGGCACACCTCCAGCCGGTGGGACGGGTGATCCGGGGACACCATGAGCAGTTCGACGGACGCGGCTACCCGGACCGGCTGGCCGGCAAGGAGATCCCGTGGTTGTCGCGCATCCTCGCCGTCGCGGTGGCCTACGCCGAGCAACCCAAGCCCCACGCCGAGGCCGTCGAGGGCGTGACCCTGGGGAGCGGCTGGCGCTTTGACCCCGAGGCGGTCCGCACCCTGCTGAGGGCGCTGCCCCAGGCCTCGCTGCCCCGGCAGGAGCGGGAGATCCCGCCCGGGGAGCTGGCCCCCGGCATGACGCTGGCGGCAGGGGTCAAGACCACCGCAGGCATGCTGCTGGCACCTGCCGGGCAAATCCTCACCGAGGCCCAGGTGGAGGCGATCCGCAACCACCACCACCTCGGGACGCTCGCGCCTGCGCTTCTGGTCTACGTGGACTAGCCTCCCACAAGGTCAGCCTCCCACAAGGTCAGCCTCCCGGAGCTCCCCATCCGCCCGCCCTCCCTGAAATTCCCCGGCGCGGACGGAAGACAGGTCCGGGGCCCGCGAGGGCCCGGATCCGGTGGGAGCCCCCCCCGCCCTGGGAAGGGGCTCCCGCTCGAATCACTTCTTCTTGACCTTGAACAGGCGGTGCAGGTTCTGCAGGCCCTTCACGGCGATCTCGTCGCGCGTGGGCTCCATGCGACGCCAGATGGCCGCGGCGCGGGCGATGACCTTGACGTCGGTGGTGAAGCTCTCGATGACCACGTCGCCGGAGTACTTGATCGACTTGAGGGCCGCCACGATGGGCTTCCAGTCGAGCGAGTCGTTGCCAGGGGTGCCACGGTCGGTGCCGCAGGCGTGGAAATGCGCCAGGAGCGGCCCGGCCTTCTTGATGGCGGCGGCCTGGTTCTTCTCCTCGATGTTCATGTGGAACGTGTCGAGGTGCAGCTTCACGGCCTTGGAACCGACGGCCTTGACC
>JBIKMQ010000250.1:0-4472 GCA_044359215.1 Candidatus Chromulinivoraceae bacterium | reverse complement strand
ATCGTTTCGGGAAGTCCACCATGAAGCCTTCTCTCCCTGTCGTCCCTACTGTGGCAACCCACCCGGGTTCGGGTCCGGTCTCCGCCTCGGTCTCGGCTTGGATCCTGGCGGCGCTCCTGTCCGGAGGCCTCCTCGGCGCCACCGCCCAGGCCGCCGAGACGGTGGGGTTCAATCGCGACATCCGGCCCATTCTGTCCGACGCCTGCTTCCACTGCCACGGCCCGGATCCCGGCACCCGCAAGGCCGGCCTGCGTCTCGACACCCAGGAGGGGTTTTTCGCCGCCACCGCCAAGCGCGGACCGGCCGTCGTGCCCGGTGACCTCGGCAAGAGCCCCCTGTGGCAGCGCTTGGTCTCGACCGATCCCGACGAGGTCATGCCTCCGCCCGAGGCCCACAAGGACCTCACCGCGGCCCAGAAAGAGGTCGTGAAGCGGTGGATCCTCGAGGGGGCCCACTGGCAGCCCCATTGGTCGTTCCTCAAGCCCGAGAAGATCCCTCTGCCGCCGGTGAAAGACGCCGGTTGGGTGCGGGGCGGCATCGATGCGTTCATCCTCGCCGGGCTCGAGGCCAAGGGCCTGAAGCCCAACCCGGAGGCTGATCGCCGGACCCTCGCCCGGCGCTCCGCCCTCGACCTCAGCGGCCTGCCGCCCCGTCCCGAATGGGTCGAGGAGTTCGTCCGCGACACACGCCCCGACGCCTACGAGCGATGGGTCGATCGCCTCATGGACACCCCGCAGTGGGGTGAGCACCGGGCGCGCTACTGGCTCGACGCGGCCCGCTACGCCGACACCCACGGCCTGCACTTCGACAACTACCGCGAGATGTGGCCCTACCGCGACTGGGTCATCGGGGCCTTCAACCGGAACCTGCCCTTCGACCGCTTCACGGTGGAGCAACTCGCCGGGGACCTTCTGCCCGGGGCGACCGAGGACCAGTTGGTCGCCACCGGATTCCACCGGTGCAACATGACCACCAATGAGGGTGGCACCATCGAGGAGGAGAACCTCGCCAACTACGCCAATGACCGGGTCACCACCACCTCGTGGGTTTGGCTGGGGCTCACCGCCAACTGTGCGGCCTGCCACGACCACAAGTTCGACCCGGTCAGCCAGAAGGACTTCTACTCCATGGCGGCCTTCTTCCGGAATACCGAGCAGGGCGGTTTCGACGGCAACGTCAAGGACTCCAATCCCAGCATCGTGGTGGTGACCGACGCCAAAGACCGCGCCCGCTGGGAGGCCTTGCCCGGGGCCCTCGACGCCGCCAAGAAGACCGTCGAGGAGCGCAAGAAGGACGCCGAGGGCGCCTTCGATCGATGGGCCGGTGGGTTGAAGTTCGCGGAACTCGAGGCGGCCCTCGGGCGTGACCTGGAGTTCCAGGCCTCGCTGAACGAGGGCTCGGGGACCGCGGTGTCCGCGAAGGCTCCTTCCGGGGCCCAGACGGTCCAGGCCACCGGACAGCCCGAGTGGAAGGCCGGCGGACCGCTGGGCTCGTCGCTGCGCACCGACTCGGGCAAGACGATCGCCTTCGCCGGTGCCGGCGACGTCGAGTTGGGCAAGCCCTTCTCGGTCGGTGGCTGGTTCTTCGTGCCCGAGAAGCCCGCGGCCACCGGTTCCTTGCTGGCCCGCATGGACAACACCCAGGCCTACCGGGGCTGGGACTTGTGGTACGAGAACGGATCCTTCGGCACCCACCTGGTGAACCGGTGGCCCGAGAACGCGCTCAAGGTCCGCACGCGCAAGGCCCTCGCCAAGAAGGGTCAGTGGCAGCATGTCCTGCTGACCAGCGACGGCACGGGTCGGGCCGATGGCGTGCGCCTGTATGTCGATGGCGTGGCCGCCGACCTGGAGCCGGGTCCGTCCAACCTCACCGGCACGATCCGCACCGCCGTGCCGCTCAAGCTCGGCCAACGCCACGAGTCGGATGTCTTCGCCGGAACCTCCGTGCAAGACCTCCGGATCCACTCCCGCGCCCTGAGCGCGCCCGAGGCCCGCGCCTGGGCGGCCCCCGAGGCCTTCCGCAACCTCCTGTCCAAGCCGGTGGCGGACTGGCCCAAGGAAGAGCGTGCCGGACTGCTGGTTGGTTTTCAGGCGGAGTTCCCGCCCCTGAAGCAGGCCCAATCGGCCATCGCCGTCCTCGAGAAGGAGCGGGCCGAGATCCGGAGCCGGTATCCGGTGACCCATGTCCAGCGCGAGAAGGCCGGCTCCCAGCCCATGGCCTATGTGCTCAACCGCGGTCAGTACGACCAGAAGCGCGACCAGGTCCAGGCTGCCGTCTTCAAGGCCCTCAACCCGCTGCCGGCCGGCGCGCCGGCCAACCGCTTGGGGTTGGCCCAGTGGTTGGTGTCGCCCGACAATCCGTTGCCCGCCCGGGTGACGGTCAACCGCTTCTGGGGGGAGGTCTTCGGCGCCGGTTTCGTCCGCACCTCCGAAGACCTGGGCATCATGGGCGACCTGCCTTCCAACCAGGCCCTCCTCGACTGGTTGGCCGTGGACTTCATGGAGCACGGATGGGATGTGAAGCGCCTCTTCCGCCAGATGGTGCTTTCGGCCGCCTACCGGCAGTCGGCCACCGCCACCCGGGAAGCCCTCGAGAAGGATCCGGCCAACCGGTTGCTCAGCCGGGGCCCGCGCTTCCGCATGGATGCCGAGATGGTCCGCGACCAGGCCCTCTCGGCCGGTGGACTGCTCGTGCAGAAGGTCGGCGGGGCCAGCGTGAAGCCCTACCAGCCCGAGGGCGTTTGGGAGGCCGTGGCCATGCCCGAGAGCAACACCAAGAAGTACGTCCCGGACGCCGGCGAGAACCTCTACCGCCGGTCGCTCTACACCTTCTGGAAACGCGCCGCGCCGCCGGCCCTGATGGACCTCTTCAACGCCCCGAGCCGTGAGTCGTGCAGTGTCCGTCGCGAGCGCACCAACACGCCCCTTCAGGCGTTGGCCACGCTCAACGATCCGCAGTTCGTCGAGGCCGCCCGGGTGCTGGCCTCGGGGGCACTCCGAGACTCCGGGCCCGACCAGCCCGACCGGGTCATCGACTTCCTCGCGCGCCGGTTGCTGGCCCGCCCGCTCGACGCCTCCGAGGCCGCGGTGGTCCGCGAGGGCTACACCCAGGCCCTGGCGTTCTACCGCCAGCATCCGGAGGACGCCGGCCGCCTCGTGCACGTGGGCGATTCCAAGCCGGACCTCTCGGCCGGCGAGCCGCTCCTGGCGGCCACGACCCTCGTGGCCAACCAGTTGATGAACCTCGACGCCGTCCTCAACAAATGACCCTCGCGACCTTCCTCCGATGAACCTCTTCCAGGAATTCCGACAGCTCGAGAACCGCCGACACTTCCTCGGCCGCGGCGGGAACCTCATGGGCCACGCGGCGCTGGCCTCGCTGCTGGGCGGCGGGACCGCCCGCGGCCTGGCCGAGGCCGTGGCCTCCGAACCGGCGCGCGCCGGACAGTTCCCGGCCAAGGCCAAGCACATCATCTACTTGCACATGGTCGGTGGTCCTTCCCAGATGGACCTCTGGGACCACAAGCCCAAGATGCAGGAGTGGTACGACAAGGACCTGCCCGAGTCGGTCCGCAACGGCCAACGCCTCACCACGATGACCTCGGGCCAGTCCCGGTTTCCCATCGCACCGTCAAAGTTCCGCTTCAGCCAGGTGGGCTCCAACGGCCTCTGGATGAACACCGAACTGCTGCCCTGGACCAGCAAGGTGGTCGACGACCTGTGCCTCATCCGGTCGATGCACACCGAGGCCATCAACCATGAGCCGGCCATCTGTGCCATGCAGACCGGCAACCAGGTGCAGGGACGTCCGTGCATCGGCTCGTGGGTCAGCTACGGGCTGGGCAGCCTCAATGCGAACCTGCCGGCCTTCGTGGTGCTGGTGGCCGAGCCCACCAACAAGGAGCAGATCCAGGCCATCTCCGCACGGTTGTGGTCCAGCGGCTACCTGCCGGGCGAGCATTCCGGCGTCTCCTTCCGCAGCGCGGGCGACCCGATCCTCTTCATCAACAACCCGCCGGGGGTGCCCGACACGCTCCGGCGTTCGCAGCTCGATGGCCTGCGCCGCCTCAACGAGATCACGCACCGCGAGGTGGGCGATCCCGAGACGCACACCCGCATCCAGCAGTTCGAGATGGCCTTCCGGATGCAGTCCAGCGTGCCCGAGTTGACGGCGGTTTCCCGGGAACCGGAGTCGACCTACCAGCTCTACGGCGAACAGGCCCGCAAGCCGGGTTCCTTCGCCTACACCGCGCTGCTGGCGCGCCGGCTCGTCGAGCGCGGCGTGCGCTTCGTGCAGGTGTACCTCAACAACTGGGACCACCATTCCAACACCGCCGGGCGCATGCCCTCGCAGTGCAAGGACATCGATCAGGCATGCCATGGCCTGATCACCGACCTCAAGCAGCGGGGCCTCTTCGACGACACACTCATCATCTGGGGCGGCGAGTTCGGCCGGACCATCTACAGCCAGGG
>JBIKMQ010000249.1:0-4475 GCA_044359215.1 Candidatus Chromulinivoraceae bacterium | reverse complement strand
CCTGTTCGTCGAGTGACCAGGTCATGAACGCTTCCCCAGGCCATTCCACCGGATCCCGGCGTGAGTTCCTCGCCAAGGCCGGGTGCGGGTTCGGGGCGTTGGCCCTGGCCGATTTGCTGGCGGCGGACACGAAGGCTCGGGCGCAGGATGGCATGGCGACCGGTGGGAGCGGCCTCGACCGGGCTCCGGGTCCGCGTCGCCCCCACCTGCGCGCGCGCGCCCGGAGCGTGATCTTCCTCTTCATGGAGGGCGGTCCGAGCCACCTCGACACCTTCGATCCCAAGCCCGCCCTGGATCGCCTGGCCGGCCGGCCGATCCCCGACAGCTTCGGCGAGGTGATCACCGCCATGGGCGAGTTCCGCTCGCCCATCCTGCCGTCGCGGCGGACGTGGAAGCAGCACGGTCAGTCGGGCCTGTGGATCTCGGACTGGCTTCCGCAGGTGGCGCAGTGTGCCGACGAGCTGGCGGTGATCCGTTCCTGCTGGGCCGATGGCATCAACCATTCCACGGGTGTCTGCCAGATGAACACCGGCTCGATCCTTGCGGGGCGTCCCTCGCTGGGCAGTTGGGTGAGCTACGGGCTCGGCACCGAGAACGCCAACCTGCCGGCCTTCGTGGTGCTGCAGGACACGCCGGCGCAGGTGATCAACGGGCCCCGCAACTGGGGGGCCGGGTTCATGCCGGCGGTCCACCAGGGGGTGCGCATGCAGGGAGGCTCCGAGCCCATCCCGCACCTCAACACGCCGGAGGGGCTAACCGCGGCCCAGCAACAGGGCAAGCTGGGCTTCCTCGACCGGCTCAATCGCCGGTTCGCGGCCGGCCACCCGGAGCAGACCGACTTGGAGGCGCGCATCGCCAGCTACGAGCTGGCCTTTCGCATGCAGGCCGAGGCGCCTGAGGCGGTGGACCTCAGCCGAGAGAGCGCCGCCACGCGGCGGCTGTATGGGCTCGACGAGGCCGAGACGGCGACCTTCGGCCGGATGTGCCTGCAGGCCCGCCGCCTGGTGGAGCGGGGGGTGCGGTTCGTGCAGCTCTACAGCGGCGCGGGCAGCCGATGGGATGCGCATGAGAACCTCGAGAAGAACCACGGCGGGTTGTTCCGGCAGACCGACGTGCCCATCGCCGGCCTGCTCCAGGACCTCCGGTCGCGGGGATTGCTCGACGACACCCTGGTGGTCTGGGGCGGCGAGTTTGGGCGCACTCCCATGTCCGAGAAGGGCACCGGCCGGGACCACAACCCCACGGGCTTCACGATGTGGATGGCCGGAGGCGGCGTGCAGGGCGGGCAGGTGATCGGGTCGACCGACGAGGTGGGGCTTCGGGCGGTGGAGGACCGCCTGCATGTCCACGACCTCCATGCCACCATCCTTTGGTTGATGGGCCTCGACGCGATGCGACTGGTGTACCCTCATCAGGGCCGGCCGGAGCGGCCGACGCTCAACGAGGGTGATCCGTTTCGGAGGATCGTGGGCAGCGCTTGAGCGGGCCCCCCTATCCGTTGGGGCGACGTCGGTTCGATGTGGAGCGGCGGATTCTGCGGTTCACGGAATGCGGCATTTCAGGGAATGTCCGGCATGCCTTGGATCCGACGGTTGGCTCGATCCCTCCTCGTGCCCGCGATCAGCCTGGCCCTTGGGGCATCCGGAGGGATGCTGCCCCCGCTCCAGGGGGCCGAGCCGGCCGGTGGCTGGACGGCCCGGACCGTCGCTGGCACCGGCGACAAGGGGCACTCGGGTGATTCCGGTCCGGCGCTGCGTGCCCGGCTCGACAATCCCTTCGGCGTCACCCGCGGGCCCGACGGGGCGCTGTATGTGGTGGAGTTCGACGGCAATGTGGTGCGACGCATCGCCACCGACGGGACGATCACCACCGTCGCCGGCTCCGGTCGCAAGGGCGGGGCGGGGGATGGCGGCTCGGCCCTGGATGCGGAGTTCGACCAGCCGCACGAGATCCGCTTCGACCGTCACGGCCACCTGTTCATCGCCGACATGCTCAACCACCGGATCCGCAAGGTGGACGCCAAGACCCGGATCGTGAGCACGGTGGCGGGCACTGGCCGGCCGGGATTCGACGGTGACGGAGGACCGGCGACCCGGGCCTCGCTCCATCAGCCGATCGCCCTGCAGTTCGATGCGGCCGGAGACCTCTTCGTCTGCGACATCGGCAACCACCGGGTGCGCCGCATCGACACGACCACCGGACACATCGACACCGTCGCGGGGTCGGGAGTGCGCGGGACGACGGAGGACGGTGCAGCCTACGCCAGCGCTCCGTTCCATGGGCCGCGCACCCTCGATTTCGATGCCCGGGGCGACCTGTGGCTGGCGCTCCGGGAGGGCAATCAGGTCTGGAAGCTCGACCGGAAGGTCGGCACAGCCCGGCTCATCGCCGGCAACGGCCAGAAAGGGATGGGCGGCAACGGCGGGCCGGCGAGGCTGGCCACGCTGTCGGGCCCCAAGGGCCTCTCGGTGGGCCCGGACGGCCGGGTGTTCGTTGCCGACACCGAGAGCCACAGCGTCCGGGTGATCGATCCCGTGTCCGGCAGGATCGACGCGGTCGCCGGCGACGGGACACGCGGAGACGGGCCCGACGGGCGTGGGAACGCGTGCCGATTGGCCCGTCCGCACGGCGTCTTCGCCGACCGTGACGGCAGCGTGTTTGTCGGCGACAGCGAGAACCACCAGGTCCGCAGGCTTCAGCCGGCTCCGTGAACGGAGGCCGGGATGGCCTCGCGGACGGGCCTCACGGATCGGCCACGCTCCGGTAACACGCCGTGTCGCTGGAGCGATGGTCGTCGGTGGCCTTGCCCGACGAGCCGTCGAGCAACCCGAAATGCCAGGCCCTCAGGAGTGCCGCCTTGCGGTATTCGGCATGGCCATCGGCGAAGGTCAGGTTGCCTCCGCGCGTGTGGATGTCGGAGTACCAGTCGACCCCCGGCCGGAGGTTCACATGCCAGTAGGTGTATTGTCCGGAGCACGTGCCGAAATCGGCGCCCCAGGCTGGTCGCAGGGCGGTGAAGCTCACCAGCCGGATGGTCTCCTGGTTGATGGCCGTCTCGGAGGGATTCGGGATGACCGTGAGGGGTTTCTCCATCGGAATGGCGTTGGGCAGGTAACTGGTCGAGCTCAGCACCGTGGCGTCGCTGCCGTCCCCGGGTTTCTTGGCCGATGGGCATGAGTAGATCTTCGAGCTGGGGGTGTTGGTGCCGACGCCCTGCAGGTACGGGGCGATGGCGAACAGGCAGTTGTTTTGCCAGCCCGCCGCGCGGCGGTTCATGAAGTCGGGCACCTGGGATGCGCGCGGCGGCATGCGCCGGTGGTCTGCCTCGTAGAGGACCAATGCCAGGCCGATTTGCCGCATGTTGCTCAGGCACTGGGTCTGTTGGGCGCGGGCCTTGGCCTTGGCCAGCGCCGGCAGCAGCATCGAGGCGAGGATGGCGATGATGGCGATGACCACGAGCAGCTCGATCAAGGTAAAGGCGGAGTGGGCGGTCCGGGGGGTCCTGGTCGTCATGGGTGGGCGTGGGGCGGTTGCGGTGGGGTCACAGCCTGTCTGGCGGGCGTTGGTCTGCCATCGGCCCGGGGTCACGACTCGGGGGTCAACCCGAGCACCAGGTCGAAGCGGGCGGCCAGTTCGCCGGCCTTGGAGCCCTTCAGCGGGTCGAAGGCCACGATGACCGAGTTGCGGGCCCGCTCGTCACGGATGCCCTTGAGCACGCCGTCGGTCGCGTTGCCCTTCTCGCCGCGGATGTAGCACTGGGTCGTGAGCTTCTCGCGGCCGGGACTCTTGACCGCCACGTGGATGTGCGGGGTGCGCCCCGGATAGGCCACCGGCTTGATGGTGCGGAAGAGGTACTCTCCGTTCGATCCGGTGAGGAACCGTCCATAGCCCTGGAAGTGGGGATCGCGGCGCTCGGCCCCGGCGCTGCCCCGGTGCAGGTAGACCCCCTGGTGGTCGGCCTGCCAGATCTCGACCACGGCGTTGCGGATCGGCCGGCCGCGCAGGTCGAGCACCCGCCCGCTGAGGTAGGTGACGGTGCCGAGTGCCGGCGTGGCCGCGTCGTTGAGCACGATCAGGTCGTTGTCGGTGTCGAGGGGCAGCCGGTCCGGGTAGAAGGGCCCCTCCGTCTGGGCCGGGGTCGACTGCAGGGCGGCAGCGAAGGCCCCAGGGACGGTCCAGAAGGCGCCTCCGGCGGCCATGGCGGAGAGGAACCGGCGCCGGGACGAGGCATGGACAAAGGAGGAATCGGGGCGGGGCATGGTTGGACTCTGGGCCGGTCGACGCGGCGGCTCAACTGGAATCCGCCGGTGCGGTCGGGCCATATCGCTCCGGCGCGGAGCCTCTCGGAGAGAACCCGGTCGTGTGCCGACCGGTGTCACGTCGGAAGCCGCCGAGTCGGTCCTGCTCAGAGTCCCTCGGGCCAGACATCCCGGGGGGTGTAACCCAGCACGGTCTGCGCCACCGTCAGGTCCAGG
>JBIKMQ010000248.1:0-4477 GCA_044359215.1 Candidatus Chromulinivoraceae bacterium | reverse complement strand
GTATCGCATCGTGCACCCCTACACCGGGGCCGCTCCCGGGGGCTGGGCCTGGACCGACTTGCCGGGCGGGGTTCCCGATGCCGACGACACCGCCGGGGCCCTCCTCGCACTGAGGTCGCTCGGAGAACCCGACGCGGCCGCCATCGACTCGGCCACGGCCGGCACCCGCTGGTTGCTGGGAGTGCAGAACCGCGATGGCGGCATCCCCACCTTTTGCCGCGGCTGGGGCACGCTGCCCTTCGACCGCAGCACCCCGGAACTCACCGCGCACGCGCTCCGTGCCTGGAAGGCCTGGGTTCCCCATCTTCCGAAGCCCCTCGCCACCGAGGTCCAGCAGGCGGCCCATCGGGCCCTCACCTACCTCGGCCGCACCCAGCGGGCCGACGGCGCCTGGATTCCGCTGTGGTTTGGCAATGAGTCGGCCCCTGCGCAAGAGAACCCCGTCTACGGAACAGCACAGGTGCTCATCGGTCTCCGCTCGCTGTCCGCCGGAGGGGTCACCGTGCAGGCCCGGATCGAACGGGGCGACGCCTTCCTGAAGGCGGCCCAGCATCCGGACGGCGGATGGGGAGGCGATGCCGGCATCGCACCGAGCGTCGAGGAGACTTCACTGGCGCTGCGGGCCCTGGGGAGTGACCCACGGAACACCGAAGCCACCGAGCGCGGCCTCCGGTGGCTGCTGGACCGCTGGGAACTCGGAACGCCACTAGCCCCCTCGCCGATCGGACTCTACTTCGCGCGCCTCTGGTACCACGAGGCGCTCTATCCGCTCATCTTCAGCGCAGATGTTTTCCACCACCTGTCCACGGGCCCAAAGCCCAATCCCGCCTGACACATTCCGCCTGACCCATCCCGGCCAAGCCCGCCGGGGAATGGACGTCCTCCGGTCCCGTCGCGCAGCCCCGGTCGGAGCACCAGACCCCGAGCCTTCAGGAGCAGAAGCCTCGGAGCCCGCTCTCAGACCAGGGTGCTACCGTCGTCCTTCTCGAGACGAATGAGGTGCTTCTTCACCACCTCGATTTGCTTGGTCAACTCGAAGAGCGCCTTGAGGATCTCGGTCTGCGCGGCCGGCGCGTTCAATCGCGGCACCAGCGGGTGGAGCCGAGTCACGGCATGCCCCAGTTCATTGCACGTCGCCCGCATCTGTCCCATCGCCTCGGATCGATCCATGCCCCAATGGAGCCCGGACCCGGGATACAGTCCAGTCGTCTGTTCCGAGGCGATCGGAGGCGCTTCGACGGAATGGCGCACAAAATAAAAAGCACCCCCGGGGAATCCGAAGGTGCCTGTCTGCATCGGGCCACCAAGGACCCGATGGGCTTACTTCTTGCAGTCCTTCTTGCAGCAGGAACCGCCCTTGGCGTCGCAGTGGCCCTTGGCCGACTTGGCCGAGGCGTTGGCGGCGGCACGCGGCGACTCGGCCGACAGAGAAGCGGCCCCGAACACGGCGGAGGCCAAGGCGAGCATCACGGACAATTTGAGGGTCTTCATGGGTTCAGCGTGTGAGTTTTTGATGTGCGCGACACCGCCGGAAGGACCGACGGGTTGCTTGTTTCAATGTGAACCACAATCGACCTGAGGCCGCAACCATTCCTGTCCGGAACCCCTCCGATCCTGCCGAAGCCGTTCCGCCCGCCCCTCCAAGTCCCGGGGATCCCCGAACCGGCCTGCGGATCCTTCCGGGCATGCCTGGGCAAAATGCCGACTCGCCAGACCCGGTTCCATCACCCACCTTGCAGGCGTCTTGGAAGGGCGGAGGGTCGCTCGCGGCGGCAGTCGCGGGAGGAAAGTCCGAACTCCATAGGGCGCGGGGCCGCGTAACTCCGGTCAGGCCGGAGATACACGCGGGAGGTCACGACGAAAGGCGAGGCCGACAGACAGTGCCACAGAAAACAAACCGCCCGGGCCGAAAGGTCCGGGCAAGGGTGAAAAGGCGGTTTAAGAGACCACCGCTCGCGACGCAAGAAGCGGGGCATGGCAAACCTCCCCGGGAGCAAGACCAAATAGGGAACCTGCGATGCGGCCCGCATCGTATCGGCGCAAGCCGGTCGGGTTCCGGGTATCGGTCGCTCAGAGAAATGACTCTCTCCCTGGTGCAAACCAGGAAGACAGAATTCGGCTTACAGCCCTTCCAAGACACCATCCTTTTTCGACCGGGAAAACACGGTCGATCCTCCCTCCGCGGTTCCACCCTGCGGCAACCGGCCACCGGTCCCATCCGGGTCACGGCGCCGCCTGGATCTGCCGCACGATCTCGAAGGCCACATCCAAGGCCGCCTTGGCCTGGGCTCCGCTCACCTTGGGCGACTGATGCGCACGCACGCAGGCCACGAAGTCCGACAACTCGAGCCTCAACGGCTCGTCCTTGTTGATGGGGACCGGTTCCCGGACGATCCGCTTGCCGGCGAACTCGCTCACGATCGTCGATTCCTTGGCCGCCAACAGCTTGCGCAGCAGTGAACTCTCCTCTTCCCCATCCCGGGCCAACCGGTACAGGAAGCCCTCCTGTACCCGGTAATCGAGGCTGATGTACACCGGGTGATCCCCGCCGCTGAAGACCCGGATCTTGCGCATGCGCTCCGGACTGATCCGGCTCGCCGTCAGGTTGGCCACGCAGCCATTGGCGAAGCGGAGGCGCGCATTGGCGATGTCTTCGCTGCGACTGAGCACCGGGATGCCCACCGCATCCACCGACACCACCGGCGACTTCACGAACGCCATCACCACATCGAGATCGTGGATCATCAGGTCGAGCACCACGCCGATGTCGGTGCTCCGCGCCGGGAACGGCGACAGCCGATGGCATTCGATGAATTTCGGGAAGGGGGCCGCCTGCTCAAGGTAGCTGAACACCGGGTTGAACCGCTCCACGTGGCCCACCTGCAGCACCACCCCCTTCTCCTGCGCCAACCGCACGAGGTCCTGCGCCTGCTCCGAATGGTCTGTCATCGGCTTCTCCACCAGCACATGGCGTCCCGCCTCGAGCAATTCGCGGGCGATGGCATGGTGGGTCACGGTCGGGGTCACCACGCTCAACGCATCGCTGGCCGCCGCGGCCTCGGCCACGGAGGCGAACGCACGCACGCCCCAACGGGCCGCATGGGCTCGGGCCGCCTCGGGGTTCACGTCGAACACGCCGGTGAACTCCGCCTGGCCGGCCTTGGCGAGGTCCGCGTAGATGCGTGCGTGCTCCTTGCCCAGCGACCCGGTCCCGATCACCGCCACCCGAACTTGGTTCGACATGCGCGCGAGACTAGGAGAGCCGTCGACCTGGGGAACCACTAATTCGGCAAGCCCCACCTGGAGGTCCGGATCCCGACCCCGGCCGGTTCCGTCGACATCCCGGGCTGGGAATCCGCCAGACTCCCCGATAGGATCGGGCTCATGTCCCTCCTCTCCGCCCGCGTGCTCGCACTGGCCCTGATCCCCGCCCTCGCCCTGCCCCTCGTCGCCGGCAAGGCCGACGGCAAGCTCGACCTCTGGTGGTGCGACTCGGAGGGCGGAGGCTCCACCCTCCTGGTCACGCCCGAGGGCGAGAGCATCCTCATCGATTCCGGCAACCCCGGCGGGCGCGACTCGGCCCGCATCCTCCAGGTGCTCACCCAAGGCGCCGGTCTCAAGCAGCTCGACCACCTCATCGTCACCCACCTGCACATCGACCATTTCGGGGGCGCGGCCGAGATCGCCGCCCAGGTGCCCATCAAGAACCTGTGGGACAATGGCCTGACCGACGCCGACCCGGATGGCAACCGCAACTCGACCTGGCCGCTCACCAGCAAGCCCTACCGCACCATGACGGTCGGCCAGCGTCACCGGGTCGAACCGGGAGCCGTGATCCCGCTGAAATCCGGCCGGACTCCGCTGGCGCTCCGTTGCATCCTCACCCGTCAGCAGCCGGCCGAAGGCCTGTACCCGACCCGCAAGGCCGTGGGGTCGGCCCCCGTCCTCAGGGCCCCGGACACCTCGGACAATGCCAACAGCTCGGCCTGGGTGCTCGAATTCGGGAACTTCCGCTTCTTCGATGCCGGCGACCTCACCTGGAATGTCGAGACCCGGCTGGTCTGGCCCGAGATCCGGGTGCCCGAGGTGGACCTGCTCCAGGTCACGCACCACGGACTCGACGTGAGCAACCACCCACGGTTGCTGGCCGCCCTCAATCCCACGGTGTCGGTCATGAACAACGGCCCCACCAAGGGAACCGCCGGCGAGGTGCTGGGCACGCTGCGGGGACTCCCCCGGCTGGAAGCCCAGTACCAACTGCACCGCAACCGACGCCCCGACGGCGCCACCAACAACATCCCCGACGCCTTCATCGCCAACACCCAGCCCGGAACCGCCCACCCCATCCACTGCGCCGTGGCCCCCGACGGCGCCACCTACTCCATCACCCTGCCCGCCGGGCCCGTCACCCGCACCTACACCACCGCCCGCCGCCGCTGATCCGGGCGACATGGGCCCGAGGCGATGGCCCGAGGCA
>JBIKMQ010000247.1:0-4479 GCA_044359215.1 Candidatus Chromulinivoraceae bacterium | reverse complement strand
GACCTGGACTGACCGACGGCGTGACAAGGGGTGTTCTTGGGAATCATGGATGATGGAAGCTCGTGATGGGACCATGGTAGACGGGTTTCCCGGCACAATCCAGCCCCTCCATCGCGCGGTGGGCGGCCTCCACCATCGGGGCGCTGTCCACACCAATTGCCCACGGGATCAGGACCCTATCGGTTGGGCGGGCCGGGATCCGGAATCGCCGGCCTCGATGGGTTGGCCGGCCGGCCGGTGTTCTTGATCTGGCGGGTGCCACGATCCTCCCGCAGATCCCGGGACCCGACCTTGGCGTGGGGCCCCGGGGTGGGACGGCGTCGATTGGCAACCGGCTTGCGGACAGGATGGGGTGGACGCGGTTTGTTGTAGAGGGGGCGGGTTCTCATGGGGTGGAAATCAAACGGCTGCACGAACAACGGTTCCGACCCGGCAAGGCGTCTCAAGCAGGCTTCCGGGCGGAGCAGGCGTGGGCCGGGATGATGATGTTGTTGGCGGTGTTGGCCGTGGTGGCGGAGGAGTCCCTCCTTGGTGGAATGCCCTGAGGTGGGCGCGAAGGATCACGGACTGGCCGACCTGGCTCGCCGCCAAGCCAGCCAAAGGGTGGAAATCCATCCCAGACCCCGCAGCCAACCCTCGATTCCGGCGCCTCGACCCGGGCCCTGAAGAGGCGTCCGGGCGGTCCGCCACCGGGTCACCAACCAGGCCAGGAGGAGTCCACCCAGCGTGATCTTGCCGGCCGGCAGCCTGGTCTCCGGGCGACCATGTCTCCAAGCCTCCATCAGCCGACGAACGTCCTCCGACACCTGGACGCGGAGCAGGTCGCTTTCGGCCAGCAACAGGCGTTTGCGGGTCTCCAGAGGCTTCATGTCGACAGGTGCCGGTCGGCGCATTGACGATCCTTGCGGAGCTGATCGAGGGAATCGGGCAACGCCTGCCAATCCCGGAGCCGGCGGTGCAACCGGAGGAGCAATCCGGCCCCGATCCCCCCGTGGACTCCCATCAGGATGAGCAGCCCGATCGAGGGCGAGGAATCCCAGAAACGCAGCAGGAGGGCCGCCGATCCGGCCAAGAGCGCGAGGAAGATGAATCCGGCGACCGCCAGGGCCAGGAGGAAGTCCATGAAGAGCCGTTCCCGCCCCTCCCGGACCTCGACCGCGAGCAACTCCAACCGGTTTTCGCCCAGCGAGAGAAGCCGGCGGGACAACTGCCTCAGGACGGACCAACCGTCGTGGGGGGATTCCAGGGATGGCTCCATGGGAGTTCACACGCCGTTGCGGTCGGACCGGCGAGCGACGAGGTAGCCGATCAAGGCTCCCACCCCCACGCCCACGGCGATGGCCCGGTAGGGGTGTCGGTGGATGACCGCATCGGTGACCCGCGCTCCCTCGATGGCACGCTCGCGGGCCTTGCGGTAGATCTCCTCTCCGTCCTCAAGGGCCGAGGCGAGGCGTTTGCGGGCCTCTCCGACCTTCTCGCCGGCGACGTCGGCGGTGGCGGAGATCAGGGCCCGGGCATCCTCAGCAAGGCGCCCAAGGTCCTGTCCGATTTCGTGGGTGGTTCTGTCCATGGTGGGGTTCTTTCCGTGTCTTGGGGTTGGGGGCTTGGTAGGTCGGGGACATCAACGAGATGGCGGGTTCATTGCCCGGAGGGAGAAACACCAGTCCCATCGCGATGGGTGGGGACGGTCAGCACCGAATTGCGACCCCCAAACGGGTTGGGACGAAACTCCTTCGATCCCGGATCGGGCATCCAATGACCATCGACCACCAGGCAATACTCGTACTGCCCGGGACTGAGCCTGGCATCGCGGATCCATCGGCCGTCGCCATCCCGGTGAAGTGCGTGCTTCTTCGGATCCCAGTCATTGAAGGAACCGGCCACCGCGACGGACAGCGCGGTCGGATCCTTGAATTCGAAGCGGACCGGAACAGGCCGGAGACCGGCTTCGGCTCGGGTGGCGGTGGAGGAGTGCCCGTGTTCGGCGACGGGGCTGTTGCTGGAGTGTTTCATGGGGGGTGGAGCGCCGAGGGGACCTTCCGGATTCACCCCTGGGAGATCGCCCATCGGGTGGAACGAGCGTCGCCCCTCATGACGGCCGGCGCCATGAGCTCAAAACCCGATGCCCATTGAGGAAACCACCCGGTGATCGCCCCGTGGAATCGAGGACGTGGACTGCGGGGCCGGGCCGTCAGGCGGCTCTCAGGCCGATGGAGGGACGGAGCGCAATGGCAGCAGTCCCAGCACGACCCCAGGCTGCAACGTCCAGACCCGGCGCGGGGGCAACGGCTCGTGGTCGGTCAACCCCAACAGCGCCACCGCCAGGACGGTGCATGCTCCGGCCAACCAGGTCCGGCGGGAGGGGCAGAATCGGGCGATGGCCTCGACGCGGTGGGTGAGCGAGCGGGGTGCGGCATGGGTGCGTCCCAGCCATCCGCAGACCGCGACCGGAGCCACCGCCGCCGGCGGGCGCTCCAGGCACTTCAAAAGCACGCGGCCATACTGGAACCGATCCACCTGGGGGGTGGAGAGTGCGTGAAGATCACACGCTTCTTCGCGATCCTCACGCAGACGCACCAGGATCCGGGTGACCACCGGGTTGAACCAATGGAGGGCGTGGAGGCCCTCGAGGAGGGCATTCCACACCGGATCCCCGCGGCGCAGATGGGCCGCCTCGTGAAGCAGCACCAGGCGGATCTCCGCCTCCGAGAGGCCGTCGGCCCAGTCGCCCGGCAGCAACAGGCAGGGTCGGAACACACCGGCCACGCAGGGTCCGGACACCGCCGAGGACTGGCGGATGGGCACCCGCCGCAAGAGGAGCGGGCCACCGTCGACGACCCGGCTCCAGATCCCCGACAACCGGTCATCGACCGGCCGGGATTGGGCGATCCATCGGCGGACCCGAAGGGCGTCGCGAAGGGCCATGGCCACCCGGACGGCAACACCGGCACCCCAGACGCACCCGATGAGATGCCACCCGTCGAGCGGCAGGGACCAGGGGCTCACGGAAGGCATCAGCGGGGCGGTGACATTGAAGAGACTGACCGGGGTGGAAACCTGCCAGGGCCAGACCAGTCGGACGAGCACCAGGGACCCGAGCGCCAGGCGCCAATCGGGCGAAAGGTGCCCCCGCAGCGCCGAGCGGACCACGAGGACCAGGCAACCGAGCGCGGCCGCCTGGGCCGAGGCGGCGGCCAGACCCCATCCGAGGGTGCGAACGATTTCCGGGTTCATTTCGGAACGCTGGTGCGTGTCCGAAACGTCTAGCAGGATGCTTGCCCAACCTTGGGCCTATTTCCCGGATTCGCCCTCGAGGATCCGGCGCAACTCGTTCATCTGGGCCCGAGAGAGCTTCCGGTGCTCGATGTAATGGGCCATCATGCCGGTGAGGGATCCCCCGAAGACCCGGTCGAGGAACGATCGGGTGGCTGCGGCCACACAATCCGATTCGGAGACCGTGGCGCTGTAATGATAGATGCGACCGATGGATTCAAAGCACAGCGCCCCCTTGCGCACGAGGCGGTTGAGCAGGGTCTTGGCGGTGACGGCGCGCCAGGACGGATCGGCCCCCTGCAGTTCGGCGATGACATCGGCCGAGGTCACGGGTTGTCGTTTCCAGACAATCCGCATGATCTCCCATTCCGTTTCAGAAATGCGGGGCAACGGCATGGCGGTCCCAAGGGTGCAGTGGCTCAGACAGAGAGAGGGGGGCGTTTCCTCAAGCGCTACTGCGGGCCCGGCATGAAGTCAATGCCGCATTTGGAATGCCGGATTTGGCCGCCCGGGCACCTCACACCGCCCAAGCCAGGCCGTCCCGGGTGTCCGCCGGCAGGCCTCAGACGGTCAGGATTTCCTTCTCCTTGGCCGCCAGGTGCTGGTCAAGCTTGGCGATGAAGGAGTCGGTGAGCTTCTGCACCTCGGTCTCGGCGGTCTTGATGGCATCCTCGGAGACGCCGCCGTCGTTCTTGGTCTTCTTGAGCGCCTCGATGGCCTGACGACGTTCGTTGCGGATGGCCACCCGGCCCTCCTCGGCGATGCGTTTGCAGATCTTGACGAACTCTTGGCGACGCTCGGCGCTCAAGTCGGGCAACACGATGCGGATGAAGCGTCCCTGGGAGGCCGGATTGAGGCCGAGACCGGAGGCCTGGATGCCCTTCTCGACGGCCTTCATGTTGGACTGGTCGAAGGGCTGGACCATGAGCATGCGGGCCTCGGGAGCGGTGATCGTGGCCAGTTCCTTGAGGCGCATGTTGGACCCGTAGGCCTCGACCAGCACGTTCTCGATGAGCGAGGGCGACGCCTTGCCGGTGCGCACCCCGGCGAACTGGTTGAGCACGTGCTCCTCGGTCTTGAGCATCCGCTCCTCGGCTTCAAACAGGACTTCGTCGATGGTCATGGTCGGTGGGATATCGAGGTGGGTGGGGCGGGATTGCAGGTTCGGAAGTGGGGGGGGCAGGCGACGGTTCGGGCGACGATTCT
>JBIKMQ010000246.1:0-4483 GCA_044359215.1 Candidatus Chromulinivoraceae bacterium | reverse complement strand
CACGGAGAACGGAAAGACCCTCCTGGCCAATTTCCTGAGGCTGAAGTGAGGGCCCGGGCTCGCCTCGGCCGGTCTCCCACCGTAGGCTCCGGGCCGTGAAAGCCGCCGTCCTCCGAGGTGTCCAGGAACTCGTCGTCGACACCGTGCCGCAACCGACGCCGCATGCCGGCGAGGTGGTCGTCCGACTGCATGCCGCCGCCCTCAACCACCGGGACGTGTGGATCAAGGGCGGGCACTATGCGGGCTTGAAGTTCCCGGTCATCTTGGGCTCCGACGGCGCGGGCACCGTGGTCGAGGCGGGGCCGGGGGTCGATCCGTCGGTCGTGGGCCAGGAAGTCATCCTCAACCCGTCGCTCGACTGGGGGCATTCCGAGAAGGCCCAGGAGCCGCGGTTTTCCATCCTGGGACTCCCGCGTGACGGCACGCTGGCCGAGTTCGTCAGCATCCCGGCGACGCAGTTGGCACCGAAGCCGACGCACCTGTCGTGGGAGGAGGCCGCCGCGCTCCCGCTGGCCGGACTCACCGCCTACCGGGCCATCTTCAGCCGGGCCGGGCTCCAGGCCCACGAGCGCATCCTCATCAACGGCATCGGGGCCGGCACGGCCCTTTTCGCCCTGCAGTTCGCCGTCGCCGCCGGCGCGATCCCCTGCGTGACCTCGAGCGCCCCCTGGAAGCTCGCGCGCGCCCACGAGTTGGGATCCAAGGCGGGGTCGCTCTACCACCTGCCCGACTGGCACGTGGAGTTCGGCAAGCACCACGGCCCCTTCGACGTGGTGGTCGACAGCGCGGCCGGGCCGGGTTTCGAGACGCTCATCGACCTGACCGCGTCCGGCGGGCGGATCGTCTTCTTCGGGGCCACCCGCGGGAATCCCCCCGAGCTGCCGACCCGCAAGCTGTTCTGGCGTCAGATCTCGCTCCTGGGAACGACCATGGGCAGCCCGGCCGACTTTGCGGCGATGGTGGCGTTCGTGAAGGCCCATGCCATCAAGCCGGTGGTCAGCGAAGTGTTCGACCTCGACCATGTCGGCGCTGCCTTCGAGCGGATGGAGCGTGGCGAACAGTTCGGCAAGCTGGTGGTCCGCCTGTCGAGCGAGCCCTGATCGCCCGGGCCGGTTCCACCGAGCTTCAGGGGTTCGCTTCGCCCTGAAAAACCACAGGCCGCGTGGGATGCCACGCGGCCTGGTTCGTTTCAACGGGAGGGTCTTCGAGGGATTTCAGCCTCCGACCTCGGCGCGCGCCTCGGCGGCCAGGGCGGTGGACAGGTAGCGCTCACCGGTCGAGCAGGCCACCGTCACGATGGTCTTGCCCAGGTTCTCGGGGCGCTTGGCCACCTCGATGGCCGCCCAGACGTTGGCCCCCGACGAGATGCCCGCGAGGATGCCCTCCTCCTTGGCCAGACGGCGCGCGATGGCAAAGGCGTCGTCGTTGCTCACCTGGATGGCCTCGACGATCTGGGCGTTGCCGGCGGCATCCTTGAGCCGGAGGTTCTTCGGCACGAAGCCGGCCCCGGTGCCCTGGATCTTGTGCGGGCCCGGCTTCACCGGGTCGCCGTGCAGGGTCTGCGAGATGACCGGCGAGTCCTTGGGCTCGACCGCGATGGCGGTGAAGGACGGCTTGAGCGGTTTGATGTACTCGTAGCAGCCGGTGATGGTGCCGCCCGTGCCCACCGCGGCGACCAGGATGTCCACGGCCCCCCCAGTGTCCTCCCAGATCTCCGGCCCGGTGGTCGCGGTGTGGATCGAGGGATTGTCGCCGTTCTCGAACTGCTGCGGGATCCACGCATCGGGGATCTCCTTGGCCAGGAGCTCGGCACGGGCGATCGCGCCGCGCATGCCCTCGCTGCCGGGGGTCAGCACCAGCTTGGCCCCGAGCAGCGCCAGCAGCGTGCGGCGCTCCAGCGACATGGTCTCGGGCATGGTCAGGATGACCTTGTAGCCCTTGGCGGCGGCGACGAAGGCCAGCGCGATGCCGGTGTTGCCCGAGGTGGGCTCGATGATGGTGGTGCCCGGCTTGAGCACACCGCGACGCTCGGCCTGCTCGATCATGGCCATGCCGATGCGGTCCTTCACCGATCCCAGCGGGTTGAAGAACTCGCACTTGAGGAGGACCTGGGTGGAGGGATCCACGCCCAGGCTGGCGGGGATGCGGTTCAGGCGGACGAGCGGCGTGCGCCCGACGGTCTCGACGATGTTGTTGTAGATGCGGCCCATGATCGGAGGATTTTGGAGATCGACAGGGAGTTTGTCGGTCGGATCCGTCGCCGCAAGTCCGGGTTTTCGCCCTTCCGCCCGGGAACATCGCCGCGAGCTTCCCGGCGCATCGGCTGTCCCGGGTTTGCCCGGGGGCCTGTCCCGCACGATGCTCCGGCAGGTCCCAGCGTGAAGTCCCACTCCCGATTCCTCCTGCTCGCCGCGATCCTGGCGATGCCCGTCTGCCTGCACGCCCAGGCGGTCGCCCCCGGTGCCGCCGGGGACCTCGGGACCCTGCTGGAGGCCGGACAGCGCTGGTGGGAAGAGAACATCGACGAAGAGGCCCTGCCCCCGCTGCCCGAACTCGACCCGTCGCAGGTCGAGCCCCTGCTCAAACGCCTCCAGGACCGGTTGGTGGCCGAGGACGTGCTCGACCTGGCCGAGTTGGGTCGGGTGGCCGGGGCGTTGCTCCCGTGGCTTGAGCGTGAAACGGCCTTGCAGCCCTACGTCCCATGGCTGAGGGCCCGCATGGACTATTTCCGGGCGGCCGGGTTGCTGGCCCGCGAGATGGCGTCGCCTCCCGGGGTGAGGCCGCCGGTCCAGCGTCCACCGCTGGTTCCCAGGCCACCGGGTCCGGGACCCGGGACTCCACCGGGTCCGGTGCTCCCGCCGTCCGTTCCCCGGGGCCCGGCCCAGGCCCTGACGGCGTCGACCCGCGTGCCCACCGCCGCCCAGCAACGCCGGGTGTGGTCCGACATCACCATCGTGGAGCCCTGGCCCACCGAGGCCCGTCGCCGCGTCCCGCAACTCAAGCCCATCTTCCGCGCGGAGGGGGTGCCCGAGGAACTGGTCTGGATCGCGGAGGTGGAGTCCTCCTTCGATCCCGACGCCCGCAGCCCGGCCGGTGCGGCCGGGTTGTACCAGCTCATGCCCGGCACCGCCCGTGCCCAGGGCCTCTCGACCTTCCCCTTCGACCAGCGCTACCGGCCCGAGAAGAACGCCCGGGCCTCGGCCCGCTACCTGGCGGCCCTGCACCGAAGGTTCCAGGACTGGCCGCTGGCTCTGGCCGCCTACAATGCCGGCGAGACCCGGGTCGCCCACCTGCTGGCCCGGCATCGTGCCCGATCCTTCGAGGAGATTTCCCGCCACCTCCCGGCGGAGACCCAGATGTACGTGCCCCGCATCGACGCGGTCCTCCAGCGCCGCGAGGGCCGGTCGCTGGCCCGGTTGCCGGCAGCCAAGGCGCCGGCGGTGCGTCGATGACCGTCGGACTGACGACCGGATCGTCGCCCCAGGCAGGCTCCTGTTCTCCGGGGTCGCCTACAGCAGCAATCGGAGGGCCGCCACCCAGGCGAAGACCAGGATGAAGGTGTCGAAGGTGCGCTGGGGCAGGCGCGACACCACGGCCCGGCCCAGGAAGAGCCCCGCGACCACCAGCGGCAGCAGTCGCAGGTTGAGGGCCAGCGAGTGCCCATCGATGAGTCCCAACTGCAGGCTGAACGGGATCTTGAAGAGGTTGATGAGCAGGAAGAACCAGGCGCTCGTGCCCACGAACACGTTCTTGGGCAGTGCCACCGCCACGAGGTAGAGGGCCATCACCGGGCCGGCCGCGTTGGCGACCATGGTCACGCCGCCGGACAGCAGGCCGATGCCCCAGGCGAAGCCGCGCGTGTGCGGCAGTTCGGAGAGAGTCTGGGGCCGCCAGTGCCGGATGAGCTGGATCACCGCCAGGGCCAGCACGATGGCGCCGATCGCCGGCCGGAAGTCGGCCTGTCCCTGGAGGTTCATCACCGCCCAGCCGGCGACCACCCCGAGCCCGGCCGGCGCGAGGGTGCGTCGGATGTGGTGCCAATCGGCATGGCGCCGGAAGAGCAGCACCGCACCGATGTCGCCGGCCACCAGCATCGGCAGCACCACGCCGGTGGACTGCAATCCGGGGAAGAGTTGGGCGAAGAGCACCACGTGCAGCAGGCTCACCCCGGGCAGGCCGCTCTTGGAGACCCCGATGCCCAGGGCCGCGAGACAGGCCAGGGCCCACATGGTGAGGGTGGATTCAGGGGACATCGGTCGGGGCGGGTGCCTGGGGATGGGGGCGATGGGAAGGGTCGGGATCGATCCGCCCGCCGGGCCCGCCGCGCAGCTCATGGTGGGCCGGGGTTCCCCGGGGGTTGGGGCGTCGTTGTCGGGGCCCTGGGACTCAGCCGGTGCGGCGCAGCGCCTCGAGGGTCTTCAACACGCGTCGATCCCGCAGGAGTAGGTCTGCCAGATCCCAACCCTCGCCCATGCTGCGCACG
>JBIKMQ010000245.1:0-4495 GCA_044359215.1 Candidatus Chromulinivoraceae bacterium | reverse complement strand
CACGGCGTACGGAGCGATGGTCATCAAGCCATGGACCTCCAGGCGGGACAGGGCATTGAGTTCCAGGAATTCCGACAGCAGTCGATCCGGGTTCCACCCGAATTTCGAGGATTCGCCGGCGACGTTGACCTCCAGCAGCACGGGCAGCGACCTGGCCTGCTTGAGGGCCTGTTTCTGGAGTTCCCCGGCAAGGGCCAGTGAATCGACCCCCTGCACGACCTGGAAGAGTGCGACCGCATCCCGAGCCTTGTTGGACTGGAGATGCCCGATGAAGTGCCACTCGAGGCGGCCGGGGCATTGGGGAATCTTCACCTTGGCCTCCTGCACCCGGTTCTCGCCGAAGAGCCTCAGGCCCGCCGCGGCCGCCGCGGCCACCTGCGAGGCGGGCTGGTTCTTGCTGACCGCCATCAGGCGAACCGAATCCGGGTGCCGACCGGATCGATCGCAGGCCGCTTCGATCCGTGTCCGCAGCCGGGCGAGGTTTTCCAGGAGTTCCGACATGACGGCGATCCTACACCGGAGGTGTCGCCGGAGGGATGGCAAAACCGAGGGATCGAGGGTCCGGAGGGATGGAATTCTGCCGGCTTGGGATTGGACCGGCTTGCGATTGGATGTCCCCGGCCCGCGTGCCGACACGGTGCGATCCGTTGGGGTCGTCTCTCCGGCCGGCAATCACCTACTTCACGATGGCCGGCAACGCGGACATCGAGGCGATCGGACAGCGACCGCCGCTCAGTGGGAAGGTGCGCAACCCGTGACTGGAGGTGTTGAACAGTGCGGAGTCGGGGATCGATCCCCGGACCAACTGGCTTCGGAACGGATCCACGCCCGGGTAGATAAACCCAAACGCCATTGCCGTCAGCAACTGTTCGATCGGATTGGCAGGAACCAGTCCGAGATTGTCGAGCAGTTCGAGTTGCTCGTCGTAGGATTTGTTCCGGGTGCCGTTGGCCAGGAAGAAGATGGGAATCTTGCGCGGGGTGTTCACATCCCGCTTGGTGACGCTGTCCAGCTTGAGGATCCAGGGAAGATCTGCCGAATCCAACGCATCGCGCCGGAGCGACGCGAACCGCTCCCGGAAGAGGTGGTTCATCGAGTCGATCGCCTCGAAGTCGCTGATGCCAGCCGGGATCTTCACATAGAAGTATTCCTTGGTCATCTTGGCCGACTCGAGGATCGCCAACGCCTTTTCCAACTTCTCGTTGCCGGCCGCCTCACTGATCGGCGCTTCGATGATCTTCTGCCGGCTGTTGCCCGAAAGGTGGCGCAGTTCGGGCGAGGGCACATCCTGGATGATCCCGTCGATCAACTCGACCTTATCCGGCGGGGTCAGCGCGGCGGCAGCCGCCTGAGCCGCCACCAGGTAGCCGTACTGCGAAGCATTGATGGTTGAGGGTCCTGACATGATGCGCCACCGATTGGGTTTTCGGGCTTCGACTTCAGTTGGCGTTTTCCGCCTTCAAGATCCGCGACCTTGAGGATTCGTGTTGATGACGATGGTCGGCGTCGGTGCTCCCCGGGGATTTGGCCGTCTGGGCCAACGCGGTCAATGTTGAATACGGTGTCACAGCTGCCTTCGGTGGGCAACGCTCCTTTGTGGGGAGTCATCTCGCCGCTGTCTCCGGGATCCGACCCGTTACGGGATGATCGGAAGGCGTGTGGGTGTCCTTGAGTCCATTCTTGCCATCCGGGTACCGCCCCCACCGGTGCCGTCGGCGGGTTTGTCAGCCAGGTGGGCTTGGCCCAGACTGGTGGGCATGGACGAGTTGACAGCCGACGCGGTGGTGCTTGGGGGTGGCAGTGCCGGGTACGCCGCGGCCAGGACCCTCGCGGCGCAAGGCTGCGACACCCTGGTGCTGGACGGGGCCCCCGAACTGGGCGGGCTGTGCATCCTCCGGGGATGCATGCCCACCAAGGCGCTCCTGCATGCCGCCGAATTGCGGGAGGCGATCCGGGAGGGCGGGGCCTGGGGCATCCATGCCGAGGGGGTCCGGGTCGATCCGGGAGCCCTCTTCGCCCGCAAGGACGCCCTGATCGGCGAGTTCGCGGCCTACCGGAGGGGACAACTCCAGGATGGCCGGTTCCGGCTCGTCCGGAGCCGGGCCCGTTTCGAGGGGCCATCCATCCTCCGGCTCGACGACGGACGGGCCGTCCGGTTCGGCCGGGCGGTCATCGCCACCGGCTCCCGTGTCGCCCCGGTCACGGTGCCCGGTCTGGCCGAGGCGGGGTTCCTCACCAGCGACACCGCCCTGGCCCAGGCGCGTGTGCCGGAGTCGCTGGTCGTCCTCGGGGCCGGGGCCGTGGCGCTCGAGTTCGCCCAATTCTACGCCCGGCTCGGGTGTCGGGTGAGCGTGGTCCAGCGGGGCCGACGCCTGCTCTCGGGATTCGACTTGGACGTGGCCGCCGAACTCGAGGCGGCCTTGCGGCGGGAGGGCCTCGAGGTGTTCACCGGCGCGACCCTCGACCGCGTGGACCGCCTCGGGGAGGGTTGTCGGGTTCGGTTCCTGCAGGGCGGGAACGTCGTCTCGATCGAGGCGGCCGAGATCTTCCATGGCCTGGGTCGGGTGCCGGACATCGACGGCCTTGGCCTGGATGCGGCCGGGATTGCCACCGGGCGCGGCCGCATCGCCATCGACGCCCGGCAGCAAACCTCGTGCCCGGGGATCTTCGCCGCCGGCGATTGTTGCGGTCCCCACGAGGTGGTGCACCTGGCCGTCCAGCAGGGTGAGGTGGCCGCGCACAACCTGCTCCATCCCGGCCGCCCGAGGGAGATGGACTACCGGCTGCGGATGTCGGTGGTCTTTACCTCGCCGCAGGTGGCCCAGGTGGGATTGTCTGAGCGCGAGGCCGATGAACGTGGGATCGCGGTGCTCGCCGACCGGTACCCGTTCAACGACCACGGCAAGTCCATGATCCTCGGCTGCCGGGAAGGATTCGTGAAGGTGCTGGCCGACCCGGCCTCGGGCGAGGTGCTCGGGGCGGCCTGTGTCGGTCCGCAGGCGGGGGAGCTGATCCACGAGGCGGCCGTCGTCCTAGCCGCCCGGATGACTGTCGCCCAGTGGGCGGCGGTCCCGCATTATCATCCCACCCTGGCCGAGATCTGGACCTACCCGGCCGAATCGCTGGCGGACTCGGTGGCCGCTGCGAACGCCGGGCGGTCCACGCCGGGCCCGGCCTCAGGGTCCTGAACGCGCCGGGGTCGGGGATCTGTCGTCCGCGCGACTTTCCAATCCCTTCCGCCGTCCCGATCCGATAGTGTCCATGGCTCCGATGAAGTCCGTGCTGTTGTCCCTTCTGCTCGCGTCGGTGGGCTGGCTTCCCCTGGGGTGTTCCCGAGAGGCCTCCGCCTCCCGGGCCGCCCAGCCGCCGCCCCCGGTGCCGGTGACCGTGGCCCGCGTGGAAACCCGGCCCGTGGACCGGACGCTCCCCATCGTCGGCACCCTGCATGCCAAGGATTCGGCCACGGTGTCCGCCGAGGTCGAGGGTCGGGTCGAGCGGACCCTCGTCGAGTTCGGGGACCGGGTGAAAGCGGGCCAGGAACTGGCCTGGATCGACACCGATTCCCACGCTGCGCGCGCCCACCAGGCCGAGGCCCGGGTCGAGCAGGCCCGGGCGCTGGCCCACGGGGCCGAGCTGGAACTGCGCCGCCAGCAGGAGTTGCGCAGGAACGGCGTGGCCGCCCCGGCGGACCTCGACGGGGCAGAGGCGCAGTCCGACCAGGCCCGGGCGGCCCTGAAGGCGGCCGAGGCCACCCTGGCAGTCGCCCGGCTGGACCTGGAGCGCAGCCGCATCCGGGCCCCCTTCGATGCGGCGGTGGCCGACCGGATCGCCTCGGTGGGCGATTTCGTCCGGCCCGGGTCGCCGCTCTTCCGTGTCGTCAACGACGGGGTCCTCAAGTTCATTGCGCAGGCTCCCGAGGGCTTCGCTCCCCAGGTGGTCCGTGACCTACCGGTGGTCTTCTCGGTGGATGCCCACCCGGGCCGACGGTTCGAGGGCCGAGTTTTCCTCGTCAGTCCGCAGGTGACCCTCTCGACCCGCATGTTCGACTTCGGGGCCCTGGTGCCAAACGCCGACCGCCTGCTCAAGGCCGGCACCTTCGCCCGGGGTGACCTGGTGCTGGAACGTGCGGTGCCCACCCGGGTGGTGCCGGTCGGCGCCGTGCTCTCGTCATCGGGCGTGTCACGGGTGTTCGTGGTCGACGGTTCCGCCGCGCGGGCTCGGGTCGTGAAGACCGGCCGGGTGCTGGGCGAGGCGGTGGAGATCCTCTCGGGCGTTTCGGAGGGCCAGACGGTCGTGGTGAGCGGTCACGGCAAGCTGGCCGACGGCATGACGGTGGAGGTCCGGCCGTGAACGGGATCGCCCCGGCGGCGGCCGAATCCCGGCGGACCAACGGGCTGGGGGTGGGGTTGGCCGATGTCTGCATCCGCAGGCCGGTCTTCGCGACGATGCTCAACCTGCTGCTCATCGTCGTCGGGTGGTTCGCCTTCCGGCAGCT
>JBIKMQ010000134.1:0-6085 GCA_044359215.1 Candidatus Chromulinivoraceae bacterium | reverse complement strand
CGGCGAGTTGCTGCAGACCCGGGGCGAGGATCTCTTCCGGTGCAAGGGCATCCTGAATTTCCGTGGCTCGCCCAAGCGGGTCGTCTTCCAGGGCGTCCACATGCTCCTCGAATCGAACGCGGACCGACGCTGGCAACCGGGCGAAACCCGCCTCAACCGCCTGGTCTTCATCGGGCGGAACCTCGACCGGGAATCGCTGGTGGCGGGCTTCCGCAACTGCCACGCACCCTGATCGGGAACGCATCGGCACACAACCAGGGGCCGTGCAGTCCAGTTTTTCCCGGCGGCGGACGGAGCGTGGCTCCGCCCGGTGGGGGGCTTCTGACGGGTGGTCAACGCTCCCTTCGCGGAGGAGGTTGGCACGGCATGCACGACGGCTTCGATGGGATGGACTCCATCCCGCAACCCGGAAATCGATCGCGCCGTTTTCCGGCTGCGTCCGCCAGGATGGTCCCAAGCCCGGGACCGCCTCCGCGGGCCGTCCCGGACCTTCCGGACAACCTTCGGGGATTCCCCGGGGTTCCTCGCGGCAGGGAATCCGCCTGCCCGACGGCCGCAACGCCGACCGTGTGTCCAGATCCGCTTGGCCGTCGATTTGTTTTATGGCTAACACATTGTGGTTGCCATGTGTGGATCGCTGGGGCATCACCCTTCTCCCATGAACCCGAGGCGTGTCCCCGCAGGCAGGTCGCCCGTGATTCCCCGGCACCCTGGGTCCGGGGCGGCGGCCTGCCTCGCCGGATGGGTCCTGGCCCTGCCATGCATGTTCCCCGGGAGACCCCTGGCTTCGGAGCCTCCCCGGACGGAGCGGCATTCCCTGCTCGATCCGGTGCCGCGGCCGGCCATGAGACCCCTGAGCACCGACCGTCCGGACCAGACGGAAAGCCCCTATTCCGTCGACGCCGGGCACGTCCAGTTCGAGTTCGAGGTGGCCAAGGCGACCTTCGGAACGGTCTCTCCCGACGGCGACCGCTCAGGCCGGGAACTGGTGGTCGGGGGCGTCAATGCGAAGATGGGATTGTCGCCCCGGACGGACCTGCAGTGGGTCTATGATGGCCAGGTGATTTCCTGGAAACGGTCGGCGGTCACCGGAAGCCTCGAACAACAGACCGGCGCGGGCGATCTGCAGACCCGCCTGAAGGTCAATCTCTGGGGCAATGACGGCGGACCCTTCGCCGTAGCCCTGATGCCTTACGTGAAGTGGCCATTGTCGGCCTCCCATGTGCGCAACGGCCACGCCGAGGGGGGCCTGATCGCTCCGGTCGCCTTCGACCTGGCGCCGGGTTGGTCGCTGGGTGGCCAGACCCAGGTCGACTGGGTCCATTATGACCCGGCCGGTCATGGCTTCGAATGGGCCAACACGGTGACCCTGGGTCGCGACCTCACCGAGCGGTGGGCCGGATTCATCGAGCTGGCCGCCAGGGTCGCGCCGGAATCAGGCCTCGGGTGGCAGGGCCAGTTCGATCTGGGGTTCACCTGGGAGGCGCGCGAGAATCTCCAACTCGACGTCGGCTGCTACTTCGGGATCACCCGGTCGGCACCGGACTACGTTCCCTTCCTCGGGCTGACCTGGCGATACTGACGGCCAGGGGCGGCTGACGGAGGAGCTCCGGCGCACGACCGTTCAAACGTAGCAAGGGGCCACCGAGGGCCGCGAGGGCCGGATGTGGGTGTCGAGTTCCCGGCGGAAGCGCTCGATCCCGGCCTTCTCCGGCCCACCCAGCCCGTAGCGGATGTGCCCGCCGAGGTACGCCCGACGGAATTCCCGGGTAAATTCGGGCCGGTGGTCGATCCATTCAGGAAGGCGCTTCAGGCCGGACTCGCGGGCCGCACGGAGACCGTCGGCCAGGTCCCAGCTGACCGCCGCCTCGCGGACGGCCCAGACGGCGAACACGAAGGGCAGGCTGGTCCACTCCTTCCAGGCCGCCCCCAGATCCCAGATCCGGTGCCCGTGCGAACCCAGGGCGAAGCCGATGGCCGGGTCGCCGATGAGCAGCACGTTGCGGGGCATCCGATGGGGTTCGTGGCGGGCCAGGGGGATGAAGCGCGGCGACAGGCCCCGCGCGGCCAGGAGCACGCGCAACAGGTTCACGCTGGTGCAGGACGCCGGGTCGAGGTGCACCTCGGTCAGCCGCTCGTCGAGCGGATCCTCGTGGGCCAAGAAGACGCTGAAGACCGGGCCGTCGGAGGCGATGGCCACCCCGTCCACGATGGGGTAGCCCGGAGCGAAGAGGGCCTCGGTGACACTGAGCAGCGCCGCATCGATCCGGCCGGCGCGCAGCTCGACCGCAAGGGCCGAGGGCGTCAGGAACGAGCACCGTCCCTCCAGTCCGCAGGTCAGCGGCACCGCGTTGAGGTAGGGGACGGATCCGAGCCGGACCGTGTCAGGAATCACACCTCAAGAGAGCGGGTTTCGGGCGCACCGCAAGCGCCCCGGTCGAGGATCCGGTCCATGGTCCCGGTCCGGGCTCCGCTTTCCCGTCACCGGAGCCGGCCAACGAAGCGGGCCGTCTTGTCCATGGCGACCTGGATCTGGTCGAACGCCGTGGCGAAGCAGCAGCGCACGAACCCCTCGCCGCTCGGGCCGAAGGCACCGCCAGGCACACAGGCCACCTTCTCCTCGTTGAGCAGCCGGACGGCGAACTCCTTGGAGGAGAGGCCCGTGCCCGTGATGTCGGGGAAGGCGTAGAACGAGCCCCGCGGCAGGTGGCACTTCAGGCCCATGTCATTGAGTGCCTTGACGATGAAATTGCGCCGCAGCCGGTACTGGTCGCGCATCTCAGCCGTGGCGGCGGCCCCATGGGTGAGCGCCTCGATGGCCGCCTCCTGGGCGATGATGCTCGCGCACATGATGGCGTACTGGTGCACCTTCATCATGGCGTCGATGAGCGGGGCCGGCCCGCAGGCGTAGCCAATGCGGAAGCCCGTCATGGCGTAGGCCTTGGAGAAGCCGTGCAGGAAGATGGTGCGCTCGGCCATGCCCGGCAGTGCGGCGATGGAGACGTGCTCCCCCTCGAAGGTCAGCTCGGAGTAGATCTCGTCGGTGAGCACCAGCAGGTCGTGCCGCTTGGCCACCTCGGCGATCTCCAGCAGATGATGGCGGGTCATGGTGCCGCCCGTCGGGTTGGTCGGGAACGACAGCATCAGCACCTTGGACTTCGGCGTGACCACCGCCTCGATGGCCTGGGCCGTCACCGCGAAGCCGTCGTCGGCCTTGCAGGCCACCGGCACCGGCACCGCATGGGCGAGCACCACGCTGGGCGCATAGCTGACGTAGCAGGGCTCGTGGTAGATCACCTCGTCGCCGGGGTTGAGCACGGCGCGCAGGGCCAGGTCGAGGGCCTCGCTGACGCCCACGGCCACCAGCACCTCGCTCTTCGGGTCGTAGCGCACACCGAAGTGCTGCTCCACGTAGCCGGAGATGCACTCGCGCAGCTTGAGCAGGCCGAGGTTGGAGGTGTACTGGGTGCGACCCCGCTCCAGGGCATAGATCGCCGCCTCGCGGATGTGCCAGGGCGTGGCGAAATCCGGCTCGCCCACACCCAGCGAGATCACGCCGGTGGTGTTCTGGACCAGCTCGAAGAAGTCGCGGATGCCCGAGCGCGGGATGCCCGCGACGTGGTGGGCTACAAAATTGCGATGGACGGAGGACATGGGCGTCTGGGGAGAGGGATGCGGGCCCGGGGACCGACGGGGAGGGGATGCTGGTCCCCTGCCCTCGGGTCCGCCACCGGCCCGCTCTTGGGGGCGATTCAGCGGCGGCAGGGGAGCGGAAGCCCGGCGGCCGCGGCACAGGCGGCGGCAGCGGCGGCGGCAGGGTATGGGTGGCCGGACTTCATGTTCGAGGGGTATTCCGCGCGAAATGCCGTCCCTGTCAAGGAGGCCGTGCCCCCGGCGAGGGCGCTCTCCGCAGAGACCCGGGCCCGGGGAGAACCCGAGGCGGACTCGTCCTCGCGCCGCCGTCGGACCTAAGATCTCATGACCCGGCGCGTTGTCGGGATGGCAGACCCGGTCTGCCCGGCATCCACCGACAGGCCCCATCCGGCACCCTCCCATGACCTCCTCCACCGTCCGACGCCCCACCATCTTCCCGCACCGGCTGCTGATGGTGCCGGTGCTGATGGCCCACCTCGCGGGGCCGCTGTCCGTCCCCGGGACCGCCGCCGACACCGAGATCGGCTTCCTCGAGACCTTCGCGCTGGCCGACGACCGGGAGGCCGTGCTCGGGCAGCTGGTGCCGGGCACCGAGGAGCACGAGTTCTTCCATGCGCTGCAACACCAGTCCACCGGGCAGGACGCGAAGTTCGCCGAGACCCTGGCCCGCTGGGCGGAACGGGTGCCCGACTCGGAGCAGCGCCGGATGCTCGAGAACCGGCAGGCGCTGCTGGACTACGCCAAGGATCCCCGACGGACCCTGGGGTACCTGCGCGAGCGTCTGCAACCGCGGCTGGACCATGTCCGACGGCTGCCGGACCAGACGCCCGACCTGCCCACCGCACTCGACGCCTCGCAGGTCTCGCGGGAGGCTTTCCTGGCACGGGCGCTGGCGTCGGACACGCTGGAGGGGCTGGATGCCGCCGAGACCGAGCGCCTCGTGCGCGACGGCACGGCCCTCAAGCCGACCCAGCTGCGGGCGGCCCTCTCGCGCATCTCACGACCCGACGTGCCGGGGCTGGTGCCGAGGATCCTCGAGCATCTGAAGTCCGCGGGCGGCCGGGGCTTCGGCGAGTTCCCGATCCACCGGGCCCTGCTGCCCGACCAGCTCGACGCGCTCCAGAAGGAGCTGCCCGCGCTCGGATCGCAGCCGGCCTTCGTGATGGCCCGCCTCCGGGGCCTGTCCCCCGGGGCCGACGCCGACGCCGGTCGCGACCCCGCCGAACGCGAGGCCTGGCTGGAGCGCGTCGGCGGGATTGTCCGGGGCCTCCCGCCGGCCTTCAACTCGCTCAAGGCCCACGTGCTCGTCGCCCGCCTCCGCCATGACCGGACGCGCGGCGTGTACGACCGGGAACGGTTCCTCGAGTACCTCCGGCTGCCCCGGCCCGCACCCTACCTCAGCCCCCGGTGGCTGGAGACGTCGCAGGCCGATCGCCACGCGGCCGACCTGAATGCGACCTTCCCCGGGGCCGGCCTCGGCCTGCCCGCCGTGGGCAACGACGAGCCGCTGGTGCGCGAGTACCTGCTGCACTTCGCGAGGACCGACGCCTCGTGGGAACCGTGGACCGGATGGCTGCGCGACTCCTATGTGAAGCCGATCTTCGCCGAGGCCAAGGTCACGGCGGGAGTCGGCAAGCCCGAGGACTGGGCCCCGCTGCTGTCCCCTGCCGCCTTCCAGGCCCTCAAGGACCGGGTGGACATCGAGTTCCCCGCCACGAACGCGCCGTCCATCCCGGTGGACGAGGAGGTCGCCGTGACCGTGACCCTGAAGAACACCCCGCAGGTGCTGGTCCGGTTGTTCGAGATCGACACCCTGGGCTGGTTCCTGGCGGAGAAGCGGCCGCTGGACACCGACCTGCCGCTCGAGGGCTGGGTCGCCAACGCCGAGCAGCGTCACGCGGGCGACCCGTCGTCGCCCTTCCTCCGCACGACACGGCGCTTCGGCTTTCCGGAGCTCCGGGGACGGCGGGGGGCGTGGATCGTCGAGGTCATCGGCGGCGGGCGCTCCTCCCGGGCGCTGATCCGCCGCGGCGGATTCTCGCTGCTGCAGTCGCCCGGGCCCGGCGGAGATCTCCTGAGGGTGCTCGACGAGCGGGCCGGGGTGGTCACCAACGCCGTGGCCTGGCTCGACGGGCGCCGCTGGGAGGCCGACCCGAGGGACGGTCGCATCCAGATCCCATTCACGACTTCGCCCGGACGCCGTCCGCTCGTGCTGTCGGACGCCGGGGGACGTCTGGCCTCGCTGGCCGAGTTCGAGCACCACGCCGAGACCGCCTCCCTCGAGGCCCGGTTCCACCTGGACCCCGAGCAGTGCGTGCCCGGTGCCGAGGCGATGCTGGCCGTGCGGGCCTCGCTGCTCCTGGGCGGCCAGGCGCTGACCCCGGGCCTGCTGGCCGAGCCGCGGCTGATCCTGACGACGGTCCGCCTCGAC
>JBIKMQ010000035.1:0-9480 GCA_044359215.1 Candidatus Chromulinivoraceae bacterium | reverse complement strand
CGGGTGGAGGTGCCGCTCACCAACCTCTCCGCCGCGCGGGTGATCACCCAGGCCTTCCGGGTGCCCGATCACCTCGCCCGGGTCGAGGCGAGGCTCGAGGGGTGGTTCGAGCCCGTGGCCGGCGGGGAACGCCGCCGTCTGGAGGCCTCGGCCCGGTGGACCCTCAACGGGATCGGCGGGACCCGGCACCTCCGGGATGCGTTCCTCCGGCGCGAGGGCGACCGGTACCGCCTGGAGGTGCTCGGACGCAACGGCGAGCCCGTGCCCGACGAGGCGATCCGGCTGGCCTTCCGGCGACGGGGCTTCGCCACACCGGTCGAGGTGTCCCTCCGGAGCGATGCCCGCGGCCGGATCGACCTGGGACCCCTGGAAGACCTGACCGGCCTCACCGCGACGATGGACGGCGACCTGGTGCGGAACTGGTCGCTGGAGGGCTCGGAACGGACCCGTCCCCGCGAGATCCACGCCCGAGCGGGGGAGGTCGTGCGCGTCCCGTGGTTCCCGCAGGACCGGCCGGACGCCTGGTCCCTGCTCGAGGTCCGCGGCGGCGTGTTCGCCGCCGACCACTCTGCCCGGGTGCGCGCGGCGGGCGACCAGCTCGAGATCACCGGCCTGCCCCCCGGCGACCATTCCCTGCGCCTGCGGGATCCGGAGGAGTCGGAGATCACCCTCCGCGTGTCGGAGTCCCAACCGGTCGCCGGATGGCTGGTCGGCCGGAACCGCTCGCTGGAGCGGCCACCGCACGAGCCGGTGCACCTCGCCTCGGTGACGCTCGGGGCCGACGGCGGCGCCGAGATCGTCGTCCGCAACGCTGGTCCGCTCACCCGGGTCCATGTGGTGGCCGGCCACTTCCTGCCGGCCCAGGGCCTGTTCGCCGAACTCGGCGGGTTCACGCGCTGGGGCCGGGCGATGAAGGTCCACGGGCATGAGCCCGACCTCTACTCGGCCGGCAGGGAGATCGGCGACGAATACCGCTACATCCTCGACCGCCGCTACGCGCCGAAGCACCCGGGCAATCCGTTGCCACGACCCGGGCTGCTGCTGCAACCCTGGGACCGCCGGTCGACCGAGCCGGTCGCCCTGCCGGTCACCCGCGGGGAACGGCCCGAGGGCGTGGCGGCGGGATCGGCCGGAAGGATGGCCATGGCCGACGCGCTCATGGCCCGGAAGATGGCCGTCGAACCCATGCCGATCACCCCGGGCCACGACTTCCTGGCCACCCCGGCGGTGGCGTGGTTCAACCGGGTGCCCGACGCCGACGGACGAGTGCGCTTGCCGGCAGGTTCGCTCGGCGACCGCACCCAGGTGCAGGTGCAGGTGGAGGACGAGGCCGACGCGGCCTGGCGCCTGTTGACCCGGCCCTCCCCGCCGGGCGGCGCTGCCGAACTGGCCGTCCGAGACCTCCGCCTCGACCGGCCGCTCGACGTCCAAGGTGGCTCGTCCGAGGTCCGGGAATCGCGGGGCCTGGCCCGGGGACAATCCCTGCCCTTGGGCGAGTACCGGGAGCCCCGGTGGGAGGCCTACGACACGCTGGCCTCGGTCTTCGGGCTGTTGCGAAGCCTGAACCCCGACCCGGAACTGGCCCGCTTCGAATGGCTGATGCGCTGGCCGTCGCTGAGCCCGGAGGAGCGGCGCGCCCGGTACTCGGAGTTCGCCTGCCACGAGGTGAACCTCTTCCTCCGCCGGAAGGATCCCCGATTCTTCGAGGCGGTCATCCGGCCCCACCTGGCCAACAAGCGGGACCGGACCTTCCTCGACGACTACCTGCTGGACGCGGACCTGTCGCGGTACCTGCAGCCGCGGGCGCATGGCAGGCTCAACCTCGCGGAGCGCGCGCTGCTGGCCGGGCGGATCGACGGCGAGGCCGCGACGACGGCCCGTCACCTCGGGGAGCTGCTGGAGCTCCGGCCGGCCGACCCGGAGGCCGAGAGGCGGTGGTTCGAGACGGCCCTGGGCGGCCGGGCGCTGGAGCCCGGGGGCGGAGGAGGCGCCCCAAACCGGGCGATGGCCCCGACCGGGACGACCCAGGAACAGGCGGCGCTCGGGGTCGAGCCGACCGTCCCAGGGATGCCCACGGATGCGCCCGACCTTGCCGCCTCGGTCGATCGGGATGCCGCGAGGGTCGGTGTGCCCGTCACGGGCAAGCCCGCCCTGCCGACGCTGGCGAAGGGCGGACGCCGGACCGCGGTCCCACCGACCGGGACGCGGGCGGAGCCGCCGCGGGACAGCGCGGCCGTGCCCACCGGCCTGGACCTGGAGGCCTCCCGGGAGCTGCGTCGGCGCGCCGTGGCAATGGGCTACTACCGGCCGCCGGGTCCGGTCCGCGAATGGGCCGAGAGCCACTACCACCGCCTCCCCCTCGAGGCGCAGGGGCCGGACCTCATCCCGGTCTCCGGGTTCTGGCGGGACGTCGCCTCCGCCGGGCCGTCCGGGCCGTTCCTGTCGGCACGCGTCCTCGAGGCCCACCACCATCCCACCGAGATCCTGCTGGCGCTGGCCATGCTCGACCTGCCGTTCCAGGCGACCAACGCGCCCGCGGTCACCGGCGAGGGGGCCTCGCGGACCCTCACGGCCGGAGGGCCCATGCTGGTCTTCGTGCGCGGCATCCGGACGGCCCGGCGGGATCCCCGCACGGACGGCGCGCCCGAACTGCTCGTCAGCGAGCGGTTCCTCCGGCCGGACGACGGAATCCGCGCGGACCAGCCGCGACGGGACCTCCCCGTCGAGGACGAGTTCCTGGCGGGCGTCGTCCACGCGGGCCAGGTGGTGGTGAGCAACCCGGGATCGACCCCGGTCACCGCCGAGCTGCTGACCCAGATCCCGCAGGGGTCCGTGGCCGTCGAGGGAAGCCAGGCCACCCGCAGCCAGACGATCCGGATCGAACCCTTCTCGACCTTCAAGGCGGAGTACCGCTTCTACTTCCCGAGGCATCCGTCGCAGCCCGTGGAGCAGGCCCACGCCCCGGCAAGCCTGACGCAGGAGGGACGGCTCCTGGCCACCGCACGCGGGCGGGCGCTGCGCGTGGTGCACCGGCTGTCGGCGCCGGACACCGGTTCGTGGGACCACGTCTCGCAGCAGGGTTCGGAGGCCGAGGTGATGGCCTTCCTGGCGACGAACAACCTCGCCCGGATCGACCTGGAGAAGGTCGCCTGGCGGGCGCGTGAACGGCGGGAGTTCTTCGTCCAGCTCACCGGGTTCCTCGGCCGTCACCACGTGTGGAGCGAGCCGATCGCCCGCTACGCGCTGCTCCACGACGACCCGGCCGTGCTCGGCCAGTGGCTCAGGCACCAGCCGGAATTCCTCGCGCAGTGCGGACCGTCGCTGGAGTCGCCGCTGCTCCGGCTCGACCCGGTCGAGGAACGCACCTACGAGCACCTCGAGTACGCCCCCCTCATCCATCCCCGTGCGCACCAGGTCGGCTCGCGGCGACGGATCGCCAACCCCGTGTTCCGGGAGCAGTACCTGCGCTTCCTGCGCGTGCTGGCCTTCCGGCCCCGTCCCGGTCCCGACGACGAGCTGGCGGTGGCCACCTACCTCTTCCTGCAGGATCGCACCGGGGAGGCCCTCGCACGGCTGGCCCGCGTGAAGGCCACGGACGTCCGCACCCGCATCCAGTACGACTACCTCCGGGCCTGGGCCTTCCTGCTGGAGGAGAAGCCGGCCGAGGCCCGCCGGATCGCCAAGGCCCACGAATCCCACCCGGTGCCCCGGTGGCAGGGACTCTTCGCCGGCCTGCTGCGGCACCTCGACGAGGCCGAGGGCAAGCCGGCCGAGGCGAAGGCCCCCGGGACGGAGGCGGCCGGGAGCATCCCGGGGCGGCCGTCCGGCGGACGCGAGGCGTCCTTCGACGTGACCGTGGAGAACCGGACGGTGGCGCTCACCTGGAAGGGCCTCGACTCGGTCACGGTGAACTACCACCGCATGGATCCGGAGTTCCTCTTCAGCCGGAGCCCCTTCTCCGGACGCGACGGGGAGGCGATGAGCCCCCTCCGGCCGGCGGTCTCGACTCCGGTGACCCTGCCCGCCGGGAAAAGCACCCTGGAGCTGCCGATCCCCTCGGCCCTGGGGAAGGACCACCTGCTGGTGGAGGTGATCGGCGGGGGTCGCCGCAAGGCCCGTCAACATCACGCCCACGACTTCCGCCTGCAGCTGGCCGAGAGCGAGGGCGTCCTCGAGGTGCGCGACCCGACCGGAAGGCGGCCGCTTGCCAAGGCCTACGTGAAGGTCTACGGCCGGCTCGACAACGGGGCGATCCGTTTCGTGAAGGACGGCTACACCGACCTGCGCGGCCGATTCGACTACATCGGCACCAACGAATCGGAGGATCCCTCGGCCACCCCGGAGCCGGGGAATGCGATCCCCGTGCCGGGCGGCATGGACCACCCGCCGCTCGGAGGCTCCGAGGGACGGCGGATCCGCCGCCTGGCGGTCCTGGTGCTCAGCGACTCCCATGGCGCGGCCGTCCGGGAGGTCGAGGCTCCGGCCCGTTGAGGCACCGGAGCCCTGCAGGTCGGTCCCGGGATGACCGGTCAATCGGGCTGCGGGCCGGGCCGCGGGCCGGGCCGCAGGCGCGACGTGGAGGCCTGGCCGCCGGCCGCCGGTGCCGGGCCGCTCCTCCCGACCGCGACGGTGCCGGAGGACGCCCGGGCCAGATCCATGAAGCGCGACTGGGAGCGGCGCGCGCCGCCCGCGTTGACGGCCTGGCGCGGACGCACGTGGGAGCCGTCCGGCTGCAGGAGCCGTACCTTGGCGGTGTCGCCGAGCGACTCCTCGAGGATCTCATGCAGGATCCGGTCGCGGAGACGGCCGTCGAGGATCGGGAAGGCCACCTCGAGACGCTTGAAGAAGTTGCGGGGCATCCAGTCGGCGCTGGTCACGAACACCGACGGGTTGCCGGCGTTGCCGAAGCACCAGATCCGGCTGTGCTCCAGGAAACGGTCGATGATGCTGCGCACCCGGATGCACCCGCTCAGTCCAGGCACGCCCGGGCGCAGGCAACAGATGCCCCGCACGATGAGGTCGATCTCCACACCGGCCTGCGAGGCCTCGTAGAGCGACCGGATGGTCTCCTCGTCCACCAGGGCGTTCATCTTGGCCACGATGCGGGCCGGCAGGCCGGCGCGGGCATGGTCGGCCTCGCGGCGGATGAGCGCCTGCACCCGGGCATGCAGCTCGAAGGGGGCGAGGACCAGCTGCCGGGTGGGCCGGTGCTGGCAGACCCCGGTGAGCAGGTTGAAGAGGGTGGTGGCGTCCTCGCCCAGGTCGGGGCGGCAGGTCAACAGGCTCAGGTCGGTGTAGAGGCGGGCGGTGGCTGGATTGTAGTTGCCGGTGCCCAGGTGCACGTAGCGGCGGAGCCCGTCGTCGTCCCGGCGCACCACCAGGCACACCTTGGCGTGGACCTTGTAGCCCACCACGCCATAGACCACATGCACGCCGGCCTCCTCGAGACGCCGGGACCAGGCGATGTTGTTGGCCTCGTCGAAGCGGGCCTTCAACTCCACCACCACGGTGACCTGCTTGCCATTCTTCACGGCATCCATGAGCGCCCCCACGATGCGGCGGTCGCCGCCGGTGCGGTAGAGCGTCTGCTTGATGGCCAGCACGCGCGGATCGGCCGCGGCCTGCCTCAGGAATTCCAGCACCCCGTCGAAGCTCTCGTAGGGATGGTGCAACAGCCGGTCACCCTGCCGGACCATCTCGAAGACGTCGCCCCCCTCGCGCAGTCCCTCCGGGACCGGGGCGACGAAGGGCTCGTCCCGCAGCTCCGGCGCTTGGTCGCCCTCGAGGATCGCCAGGAGCCGCGCCGGGGCGATGGGGCCGTCGATCGCATAGAGGTCCTGGGGGCCGAGGCCCAGCGTGGCGAGCAGCTCGCGCCGGATCTCCTCGGGGCAGTCGGAGGAGACCTCCAGCCGGACGGCCTCGCCCTTGCGCCGGTTGTGCAGCTCGGCCTCCACGGCCAGGCGCAGGTTCGAGGCCTCCTCCTCGTCGATGTAGAGCTCGCTGTTGCGGGTCACCCGGAACGACCACCACGCCCCCACCTGCCCGACGCCGAAGAGGCCCGCGAGGTTCTCGCCGATGAGGTCGGACATGAGGACGGTGTCCCAGCGGCCGTCGGGCCGGGGCAGCCTCACCAGGTGGGGCAGCACCCGGGGCACCTGGACGATGGCCAGCCGGGTGCCCCCCGGATCACGACCTCCCGGCAGGACCAGGCGGGTGACGAGGTTGAGGGACTTGTTGAGCAGCTGGGGAAACGGGTGCGACGGATCCACCGCCAGCGGGGTGAGCACCGGATGGACCTTGTCCTGGTAGTAGGCCGCGAGCCACCTCCGGTCGGCCTCGTCCAGCCCGTCCGGCCTGAGGAAACGGAACCCCCGGGCCGCGAGCGCGGGCCGCAGCTCGGTGGCCCAGCAGGATTCGGCGTCCCGGACCAGCTCCCGGACCCGCCGCGTCACCTCGCGGAGGCACTGGCCCGCGGTCATGCCGTCGGGCGTGCGCTGGGCGGCCTCCGACTCGATCTGCTGCTTCAGGCCGGCGACCCGGACCTCGAAGAACTCGTCGAGGTTGGAATGAGTGATGCCGAGGAACTTGAGCCGCTCCAGCAGGGGCACCGACGGGTCACGGGCCTCGTCGAGCACGCGCTGGTTGAACTCCAGCCAGGAGAGCTCCCGGTTGAAGAGCGCCGTCGGACCCGGCCCGGCGGAGTTCTGTCCGGGGTCTGGGACGGTTGCCCGGGAGGGTCGCCCACCGGCGGCAACGCGGGAAGAGGGTCTTCGAGCCATGCGTCAGTGCTCCGGAAGCTAACCCGGAAATCCGGGCGGTCCACCGTGACGATTGGGAAACACCGAACGCCGGGGAGCCCGTGCGAACACTCAGGAGGGGTCGGTATGCGCGGACCAAGCCCCGGGCCGACGGTCAGCCCTTGGCGTTCTTCTTGTCGTCGCGGAGGCGCTCGACCGTGCCGGGGTGCAGGTAGCAGGCGGCCGCCACGTCGGAGAAGCGATTCCAGTCCAACGAGAACTTGTCCATCCCGAGACCGAGATTGTCGTAGTACAGGGCTCCGTTGATCGTGCGGATTTTCAGGCCACGGAACAGGTTCTGCCGTGCGACGACGAAGAAGATGGCATGGGCGGCGGCCAGATCCTCGACCGAGGTCATCGAGGCCTCGCCCTCCTCGAACTTGCGTTTGAGGAAGAGCTTCTGGTCCATCAGCGTCCGGTTTTGGCTCTCCTCGACGCTGCCGTCGATCGCCAGGTGGGTGTCGGTGGGCTTGGCTTCGGTGAACGAGGGCATGCCAAGCCAGACCTTGTACCGGGCAGGAAACACGTAGTTCCGGCGCTCCAGCTTGTAGTAGATGTCCTGAGCCTCCTCCAGGATGCGGATCCGGGGCACGTTGGCCGGGATGGTGAAGGAAATCTGGTGCGACCCGAGGATCTCGGTCGCGTACCTGGCCCCGAAGGCTTCACGGGCCGGCAGCTTGGCCTGCAAGTCGCGGATCGTCTTCTCCTCGGCCCGGATCTGGGCCTTGATGACGTTGAGGGTCTCGTACTCCTCCGGCGTGTTGGCCAGACCGAATATCGCGTCGTAGTCGGCCTTCAGGGCGACCAGACGTTCTTTGGCGTCCTCGTACTGCAGCAGGATTTCGGATTCGGAACTCATGGCGCAGCTAGTCTCGCGAAGGGCATGTCGAAGCCTGCATCCCGGCACCCGGTTTCCCAAAGGATTTTTCCAGAAACCACCTGCGGTGGTCGGATGATCCGGAAACCGGATCGGGCCTTGGGAGCATGGGCATGCGGGACGGCGGTCGACGTTTGGCAGCGGTCATCGATCCCCTGACTGCCGTTGGCAGTGTGATGATTGCCGCTGATTCAATCAACCCATTCGCATGATACGGTGCGGATTGTTGTCGCCGGAAGGGGGCGTAGTCGCAGGGCGCAGGGGCTGTTTCACTGCATCCGGGACGTTGCGGGAAGGATCCCGGTCGACCGATGGCGCCTCCTGGAAAAGCAACGGCGGGCTTTGGGGTGACACACGGATTACACCGCCAAAGCCCGCCGGCCCATCCCCACACGGGGATGAAAGTGACAGGAATTCCACAACCCCACGGGCGGGGCTCGGACCTGGATGGGGAGAACGGCCTCTTGGATAGAGGTTCCCCCTCGCCTTGGTCAAGCCTCTCTTTGGGATCTTTCGTCGACTCCCGGCAGGGTAGGCCCGTTGGCCTGGAACTCAATTCTCGGATGGTGAATTCCCGGTGTCGAGAACCCCGGCCCAAGCCGACGTCACGACCGCTGGCCAGACCACCTCAGCGGGTCGGGTTGGCCGACACCGCCTGCTCCCAACGGGCCTGCATGGCGCGGAGGCCGAGGCGACCGATGTCCTGGGAGACCATCCACTGGTGGCCGTCGACATCCTCGAGCAGCGAACACCGGTGGCCATGGAAGTGGGTCTTCGGGGCCTGGAGCACCTGCATGCCGGCGGCGGCGGCGGCGGTGACCGCATCGGCATCGGCGACGAAGAGGCAGAGGCGCATCGGCGGAGGCGCGGCCAGGGGATCGCCCGAGCGGCCGCCATCGCCGGTGCCGGGACCGATGCGGGGCCGCTCCTCGAGGATCAGCAGGGGGCCACCGGGCAGGCGAAGTTCGACATGGGCCACCCGACCGGTCCGCGGATCGACCAGGCTTCCGGTCGCCTCGCCCCCGAAGGCGGCCCGGTAGACCTCGATGGCCCGGGGGGCATCCCCAACCGCCAACACCGGGGCCAGGGGGGGATAGTCGGTCGGCGGGTCCTGGGTCATGGGCGTTGCGGCAAGGTCCACCCGGTGGCGCCTCCCGGACCGGACTCCGGCGGCGGCGGACTCTGCCGCCGGGCGCGAACGTCAGTGGTATTCCTGGATGGTCTTGACCGCGTAGCCCTGCTTCTGGAGGGCGGCGATGCCCAGCGCGGCGGCCTTGGCCCCGCTGATGGTGGTCATGATGGGGGTGCCGGTGATGACGGCGGTGGTGCGGATCCGCACCTCGTCCTCCCGGGGAGCCGCACCGCTGGGCGTGTTGATGACCAGCTGGATCTCCTTGTTCTTGAGGAGGTCGACGATGTTCGGACGCCCCTGGAGCACCTTGAGCGTGCGCTCCACCTTGAGTCCGGCCGCCTCGAGCCGCGCCGCGGTGCCGTCGGTGGCCACCAGCTCGAACCCGAGGTCCAGATAGCTCTTGGCGACCTCCACCAGGTCCTTCTTGTGGGCGTCGGCGATGGAGATGAACACCTTGCCGCCCAGGGGCAGCGGGGAGTTGGCCGCCATCTGGGCCTTGGCATAGGCCACGCCCAGGTCGCTGTCCAAGCCCATCACCTCACCCGTGGAGCGCATCTCCGGGGAAAGCAGGATGTCCTGCCCGAGGAACTTGTTGAAGGGGAAGACCGACTCCTTCACGGCCCAATACTTCGGCCACTCCTCGGCCGTGAACCCCAACTCCTGGAGGGTCTTGC
>JBIKMQ010000244.1:0-4529 GCA_044359215.1 Candidatus Chromulinivoraceae bacterium | reverse complement strand
GAGGTCGGCGCGGCCAGCGAAGGCGCCGATCGGGAAGCCGCCTCCGAGCGCCTTGCCATAGGCCGCGAGGTCCGGAACCACGCCGTAGTGCTGCTGGGCCCCGCCGGGGGCCAGGCGGAAGCCGGTCACCACCTCGTCGAAGATCAGCACGATGCCGTGCTTCCGGGTGATCGCTCGCAGGCCCTCGAGGAAGCCGGGTTTCGGCGTCAGGCAGCGATGGAGCGGTTCGACGATGACCGCGGCCAGCGATGTGGCGTGGGCCTCGACGATCCGCGTCGTGGTGGCGAGGTCGTTGTACGGGGCCACGAGCACGTCCCGCTCGGCCCAGGGGGCTCCGGCTCCCGCCGCATCGCAGGAGGGCAGGTCGGTGGGCCGGCTGTGGATCATGCCCGCCACGCCCACAGCATGCTGTCCATGGTAGGCACCCTCGAAGCGGAGCACCTTCGTGCGTCCGGTCGCCGCATGCGCCACCCGCAGGCAGAGCAGGGTGGCCTCGGTGCCCGAGGCCACGAAGCGGATCCGCTCGGCGCAGGGGCTCACCGAGCCGATGCGCTCGGCCAGCTCGACGGACCTCCGGTTGACCGACGCGAAGTTCACCCCGTCCCGGGCCGCGGCCGCGGCCGCCTCCACGACCTTCGGGTGGGCGTGGCCGACCAGCGCCGATCCCCAGGCCATGGTGAAGTCGGCGAACTCCCGGCCCCGGGTGTCCCAGATCCGGGCGCCTCGGCCGCGTTCGGGCACCACCAGCCGCTCCGGCGGGATGCCGAACTCGCCATTGGATCCGCCGGGGAAGACCCGCAGCGCGCGGTTGATCCAGGGGTCGGTGGAGGAGGAGAAGGCCATGGCTCGGGAAGGGATGCTCGGACTCAGTCGGCCACGGTGCCGTTGCAGGCGAAGTCGAAGATGTCGAAGTTGCGGGGATCGCCCAGGGCGCGTGCGGCATGCCGCGGGCGCAGCCGGTGGCTCAGGACGAAGGGAACCATCTCCTCGTAGCGGCCGCCATGCGAGCGCAGGCCGCCTTCGATGGCCTTCAGGTCATGGTAGGCGGGGGTGCGGCCGATCACGGCGTCCCGGCCCGAGCACACCACCAGGTCGCCCATGCGGTCGGGAGGCAGTTCCATCCGCCGGGCCGCCTGCTCGCGCGGGAGCACCTCGGTGATGCCCGGCAGGGTGGCGATGAAGTCCAGGACCTCGGCCAGCGGCACGGTCCGGTCGGCCGGCAGGTGCACCTGGGCGAAGGAACCCAGCGCCCCGTGGTGGACCACGTAGGGATCGGTGATCGGCAGGATGACGCGGAACCCGGGGCCCCAGCGCGCGTCCAGCTCCGACTCCAGGTACACCACGTTGGGTGAGCCGTCGGCGCGCTGCTTGGAGTTCATGCCGTGGTCGGCGGTGATCCCCACCACCGCGCCGAGGGCCAGCAGGTGCCCGACCTCCGCGTCGATGGCCGCGTAGAACTCCAGCGCCTCGGGAGCGTCGGGCACGTGCTTGTGCTGCATGAAGTCGGTGGTGCTCAGGTAGAGGAAGTCGGCCCGCCCGGCCTGCAACAGCCGCACGCCGGCCCGCAGCACGTAGAGCGAGGCCTCGCCCGAATAGATCGGCGGGGTCGGTCCCGCCAGCGTCTCGACATCGCCGATGCCGTGCGTGGCCGGCGCCGCCTCCCGCGCCTTCTCCGACGAGAACGCGATGCCGCCGCGCGCGATGAGCCCGCTGGCGAAGATGTCCCGCAGCTTTTCCTTGGCGGTGACCACGGCCACCTGGCGGCCGGCCTCCTGGGCGGCGGGGAAGAGCGTCGGCACGCGCAGGAATTTCGAGGAGTTCATCATGACCTCCTGGCCCATCGACGGATCGTAGAAGAAGTTGCCGCCGATGCCGTGGACCGACGGCGGCACGCCCGTGACGATCGAGCTGTTGTTGACGTTGGTGAAGGTGGGCATGGCCGCCCGGGCCGAGCCGCGCCAGCCCTGCACGGCCAACCGCTGCACGTGGGGCATGAGGCTCCGGGCCATGGCGGCGTCGAGGTAGGCGTCGGCCGAGCCGTCGAGGCAGAGGACCGCCACGGGGCGTGCCGGCGGGGCATAGGTGCGTCCGTTGACGGTGAAGGAACAGGCGGTCGGATTCATCGGTCAGGAGACATCATGACCCCGGGGCGCATCGAGGGAAACCGAGAAGCGTGGGCCCCCATCGCCTCCCCGCCTCGATGGATCTGCCGGGATCTCCTTGTCCGTCCCGGCTGTGGCGAACAGTCTCGACCCATGGCGGTCGCCCTCCAACTGGAAGGGGTCTCGAAGTCCTTTGGGGACTTCCGGGCCGTCCAGGATCTGTCGCTCCGGGTGGAGGGCGGCTCGGTCCACGGGTTCCTGGGGCCCAACGGCGCCGGCAAGACGACGAGCCTCCGGATGATCCTCGGCATGCTCCTGCCCGACGCCGGCCGGTTGTCGGTGCTCGGATCGCCCTCGGCCCTCGCGGTGCGCGACCGCGTGGGCTACCTGCCCGAGGAGAAGGGGTTGTACCGGAAGATGACCGCCGCCGACGTCATCGCCTACTTTGCCATGCTCAAGGGCCTCGGGCGTTCAGAGGCCCGGCGTCGGTCGCGGGCACTCCTCGGACGCTACGGGCTCGGAGCCTTCGCCGATGCCAAGATCGAGACCCTCTCCAAGGGCATGGGACAGAAGGTCCAGGTGCTGTCCTCCATCGCGCACGAACCGGAACTGGTTATCTTCGACGAGCCCTTCTCCGGGCTCGACCCGGTCAACCAGCAGGTGCTCGAGGAAATCGTGCGGGACCTCCGGGCGCGCGGCACGACGCTGCTGTTCTCCACCCACGTGATGGCCCACGCCGAGCGCCTGTGCGACCGCCTGTCGATCATCGGGGGAGGCCGGGGACTCTTCGAGGGCACGGTGTCCGAGGCGCGGCGTCTGCTGCCGGTGCGCATCGACCTGGAGACCTCGGACCAGTCGGTCGATCCCGGCCCGCTCCCTGGGGTGGTTCGCCGGGACCCGCTCGGATCCGGGCGATGGAGCCTCGAGCTCGGGCCCGGGGCCGCCCCGTCGTCGGTCCTGGAGGCCTGCTTCGAGCGGTCGATCCGCCTGCGGCGCTTCGAGGTGCATGAAACCGACCTGCATGACGTGTTCGTCCACCTGGTGGGGCCCGAAGCCCGGGAGGCCTCGATGCGATGAGACCCGCCCTGCTCATCGCCGTCCGGGAGTTCCTGGGCAATGCGCGGACCCGTGGGTTCTGGTTCGGCATCCTCATGGTGCCGCTGCTCTGGGTGATCGCCTCGCAGGTGCCCTTGTGGCTGGCCCGGAAGGGCACACCGACCCGCCACTTCGCACTCGTCGACGCGACCCGGTCGGGCCGCTCCGCCGGGGTCATCCTCGGGCACCTCCGCCGCGTGGAGGAACGCCGGGAGTCGATGCGCTTCCGCGAGTGGGCGGCCCCGAGGCTCCAGCCGGGCCGGTCGTTGCCGGCGATCGACGGCAGCCAGGCGTCCTGGCGGGAACTCCAGTCCCGGGTGGAGGAGTCGATGCGGCCCGATGCCGGAGCCTTCGCGCCGCCGGAGCCGCTCCACCGTCCGGTGGTCCTGCCGGCCGGCCTGGAATGGCGGGGAGACCTCGCGGAGTTCGAGGCCCGACTGCGGGACTGGCTCCGGGAGGGGCGCCCCTGTGTGCCGACAGGAGGTGGCGATCCGGTCGCGCTGTTCGGGGCGGCCATCGTCCTCGACGGGGACGGGCCCGGCGATCCGCCGGTCCTTCGGTTCTGGTCCGACAACCAGGCGGACAACCGGCTGCGGGATTCCATGGCCGAGGCCCTGTCGCGGGATCACCGGCAGGCCGAGTACGCCCGCCGGGGTGTGGATCCGGCCATCGTGGCCCAGGTCGAGGCGGCGGGTGCCCGGGTCGTGGACCTGAACCCGAGGAAGGCCGCCGGCGAGGAGCAGGTCGGCTTGGCCGACCAGTTGCGCCAGTGGGCCCCGAGCGCCTTCGTCTACCTGCTCTGGATCGCCGTCTTCGCGGTGTCGCAGATGCTCCTCAATTCGCTGATCGAGGAGCGGTCCAACCGGATCCTCGAGGTGCTGGTCTCCTCCGTCACCCCGCTGCAGCTCATGGTCGGCAAGCTCCTCGGTGTGGCCGCGGTGGGCGCGGTGATGACCCTGGCCTGGATCGGCTCGCTGGTGCTGGTCACCGTCTGGATGGTCGGAGCTTCCGGGGTCGCCGCCGTCGCCCCGGATTCCGCCGTCGCGCGCCTGCCCGTCGAACTGGCCACGTTGCTGGCCGACTCCTGGATCCTTCCGGCCTTCGCGCTCTATTTCGTGCTCGGCTACCTGTTCTATTCGGCGGTCATCCTGGCCTTGGGAAGCACCTGCAGCGATCTCAAGGAGGCCCAGAACTTCACCGGGGTCATCGCCCTCTTCATGATGGTGCCGCTGGTTTCCATCACCTTCATCCCCAGGGACCCCAACGGACCGGTGGCCACCCTGCTGTCATGGATCCCTCCCTACACGCCGTTCGTGATGATGAACCGGGTGG
>JBIKMQ010000242.1:0-4572 GCA_044359215.1 Candidatus Chromulinivoraceae bacterium | reverse complement strand
GCGTCGATGGCCGCCATCTGGGCCTCGCTGAGAGAGAACCCGAAGATCCGCGCATTCTCGGCCAAGTGCACCGGATCCTGCGCCTTGGGGATGACCGCGCACCCGCGCTGCACGCCCCAGCGCAGCACCACCTGGGCCGGCGTGCGGTCCACGGCCGCGGCGATGCCGCGCACCACCGGGTCGCCGAGCACCGACTCGTCGGGACGGGCCATCCCCAGCGACACGTACGACGGAGCCCCGAGCGGCGAGAACGCCGTCACGGCGATCCCCTCCGACTGGCAGAAGCGCACCGGCCGCGCCTGGGTCAGGTACGGATGCGCCTCGAACTGATGCACCGCCGGGCGGATGGAAGCGGTGTTCAACACCTCGCGGAGCATCGAGACGTTGAGGTTGCACACACCGATCCGCTTCACCAGGCCGGCCTGCTGCAACGCTTCCATCGCACCCCAGGTGTCGGCGTACGGCACCTCGATGGGCTTCATCGCCGGCGTCTCGGCCGCCGGATCGAAGAACCACTCCGGCGGGTAGCGCACATCGAACGGCACGTAGGCCAGCGCGATCGGGAAATGCACGAGGTACAAATCGAGCACGTCCAGGCGCAAGTCCCGCAACGACCGCTCGCAGGCCGCGCGGACATGCTTCGGCTCGTGGTAGGTGTTCCACAGTTTGGAAGTCACCCACAGGTCGTCGCGACGGCAACGCCCCTCTTGCAGCGCCGACGCCAACCCGGCCCCCACCTCGGCCTCGTTGCCATAGTCGCAGGCGCAATCGAAGTGTCGGTACCCCAGCCGCACCGCCTCGCGGATCACCGCCGGGGCCTGCGGCCTGGGCAGCTTCCAGGTGCCCAGGCCCAGGGCGGGCATCCCGAGCGCGGCGGGGACGGCAGGCGGCACGGATTCTGGAGACGGCATGGATTCAGTCATGGTCGAAGCGATCGGATCCCCCGTTCTGGAACAACGATCCCGGGAGGGCCCGTAGCAGGATGGCCCGGAACGGGCCGGCCCGTCATCGACCGAATCCGGCACTCACGCAGTTGCCGGTGTGGCCGCGAGCGACAGCATCCACGAGACGCCGAACGGGTCGGTCACGGACCCGTAGAGGGGAGACCAGAAGGTTGGAGCCAGGGGCGTCTGCACGGAACCGCCCACCGCCAATCCGTCGAAGGCCCTCCGGACCGCCTCGGCGTCCGGCAACGACACCGACAGGCTGAACCCGCCAAATCGACCGCCCACCTCGCACCCGTCCGACGCCAGCACGCGAGCGCCCCCGATGCGCACGCTGGCGTGCATCACCTTGTCCTCGAACCCGGCGGGCAGCATTCCCGGTGGGATGGGCTGCGGGCTTTGGCGGAAATGCATCAACATCTCCACCTCCGCGCCCAGAGCCTCGCGATACAGCGCCAAGGCCTCTTCGCAACGTCCTCCGAAAAACAGGTAGGGCTCCAGCGATCCCGGTGGATTCATGCCTCCAGCATCACCCCCTCCGCTCATCCGGCGAGCCTAGATTTCAGATCCTGTCCTCGATCCAGGTTTTCGGGGTGCCGATCCTGCCCCATCCCCGGGAAAGGGGCATGGTTCGAAACATGGGTTTCGCCCAGAATCGGTGGGTTCGGCGATTTACAGGCGAGCCGGGAGTTGGCATTTTAGCGCTAGTGATTCAGCCGGAAGATCTGGTGGGCGGGGAATGGGCCGAATGGTATCGGCTGAGCCCGGCACAGCGTTGGCTGGAAAGCGAGAAATTGTGGCAGACCTATCTCGCGCTGGGAGGCTCGCTTGATCCCGAACCCGATACGCAAAGTCCTTTCTTCGATGCGCGCGCAGCGCGTTCGCGCCCTCCTCATGGGCGGACAGGCGTGCGTGTTCTACGGCGCGGCCGAGTTTAGCCGCGACGCGGATTTCGTCCTCTTGGCGGACACCGCCAACCTGACGCGCTTGCGCAAGGCGCTCGCCGATCTGCAGGCCAACCCCATCGCGGTCCCGCCGTTTGCCCTCAAACACCTCCGACGCGGACACGCGGTCCATTTCCGATGCCGACACCCCGACGCCCTCGACATGCGCGTCGACATCATGTCCCGGATGCGTGGGGTGGATCCGTTCGCCAACCTGTGGCGACGTCGGACCACGCTCCAACTGGCCACTGGCGAAGAGGTCGACCTGCTTTCCTTGCCCGATCTGGTCCAGGCCAAGAAGACACAGCGTGACAAGGATTGGCCGATGATCCGGCGCCTGGTCGAAGCGCACTATTTCGAGAACCCGACGCAGCCCACACCGGCGCAGGTCCGCTTCTGGTTCCTGGAACTCCGCACCCCGGAACTGCTCCTGGAACTCGCTCGACGCCATCCTGCGGCGTGTCGCCGCCTGTCCGCCAAACGCCCACTGCTTTCCTCCGCCGCCCGCGGAGAGTCGGCGGATCTGGAGCAGGCGCTGCGAGTCGAGGAAACCGCCGAGCGTGAGCGTGACCGGGAATACTGGCTGCCCTTGCGGCGCGAGCTGGAGGCCTTGCGCCACGGCCGGTGATGCGGGCCCCAGGGTTGCGATGAAACGTCCGCCCAAAGAGGGGCCCGCATCGATCCTTCCCTGGGCTGGAGAGATTGACATTCCGGTGACGCCCCAGAAGGGCCTTGACCCCCTTCGTGCACCGTCTCGAATGGACTGCATCGCCATGTCCCTGCTCGAACGTCTCCCCCAGGCCGTCCGTCACGAAGGCGGACTCAGCCGCCGCCTCTTCGTCGCCTATGGTGCGGCCTTGGCGGCGCTGCCGGCCCTCGCCGCGCGATCCTCAGGAACCGCCGACTCCAAGATCTCGTTCGCGGCCGACCCTTTCCAACTGGGCGTCGCCTCCGGGGATCCGGATGCCCACGGCGTGGTGCTGTGGACGCGCCTCTGCCCCAAGCCGCTGGAACCCGGCTACGGACTGACCACCGAGCGCATCCCCGTCCGCTGGGAGGTTTCGGAGACCGAGGCCATGTCGCGCATCGTCCAGCGCGGCACCACGGTCGCCCTGCCCCAACTGGGCCACTCCGTGCACATCGAGGTCGGCGGCCTCAAGCCCGGGCGCCCCTACTGGTACCGGTTCCAAGCCGGCGGTGCCACCAGCCCCGTCGGCCGCACCCGCACCCTGCCCGACCCGGAGTCGATGCCCCGCGAACTGCGCTTCGCCTTCGCCTCGTGCCAGCATTACGAAGACGGCCACTACACGGCCTACGAGCGCATGGCGCAGGACGACCCCGACCTGGTCTTCCACCTCGGCGACTACATCTACGAAGGGCCAGCCAAGGACAACAAGGTCCGCCGCCACACCGGTCCGGCCAAGACCCGGATCCGCACCCTCGAGGACTACCGGGGCCGGCACGCCCTCTACCGTTCCGACAAGCACCTGCAGGAAATGCATCGCCGGTGCCCGTGGTTCGTCACCTGGGACGACCACGAGTTCGACGACAACTACGCCGCGGGTGTCTCCTGGACCCCGGCCGACGATCCGGCCGAGTTCCTCATCCGCCGCGCCGCCGCCTACCAGGCCTACTACGAGGCCATGCCGCTGCGGGCGGCCAGCATGCCCCAGGGCCCCAACCTGCACCTGTACCGCAAGGCCAGCTTCGGACGGCTGGCTGAATTCCTGGTGCTCGACACCCGCCAGTACCGCACCGACCAGCCCAACGGCGACAACAACAAGCCCCTCAACGCGGCCGCCCTCGATCCCCGCAATTCCCTGCTCGGGACCGACCAGCGGAACTGGATGGACCGCAGCCTCATCGCCTCGCAGGCCCATTGGAACGTGCTCGCCCAGCAGGTCATGATGGGCCTGGTGGCCTTCCCGGGCACCGCCAAGGATCCCGAGCCCATCTACTCCATGGACCAGTGGCCCGGGGCCGCCCACGAGCGCATGGCCATCGCCCGATTCTGGGCCGACCGGCGCATCCCCAACCCCATCGTGCTCACCGGCGACATCCACTCCAACTGGGTCAACGACCTGCGCATCGACGACCGAAAACCAGAGACCCCGGTCGTCGCCACCGAATTCGTCGGCACCAGCATCACCAGCGGCGGCAATGGCAAGGACAACCCCGAAGCGACAGCAAAACTCCAGTCGATGAACCCCTGCGTGCGCTTCTTCAACCGCGAGCGCGGCTACGTCCGCTGCACCGTCACCCCGAAGTCGTGGCGCAGCGACTACGTCGCCGTCGAAGACATCCTCAAACCCGGCGGCCGCACCACCGTCCGGAAGTCCTTCCTCGTCGAATCGGGCAAGCCCGGCGCGCAAGCGGTGTGACCGGGCGGAGTCGTTCTGGAAAGCTCACGCAATCACAAGAACTCCGACTGCACCCCAAAAGCGGAGCGGGATCGGTCCGGAGCGAGCGTAGGAACATCGACACCCTGATCCCCCTCGCGCGTTCAGCGCGAAAGCTCTTCCTGTCCCAGCGTTCCCTGCGAGCGGAGGACCGATCCTCAACAAAAGGTACGCAGGCGGAGCGGGATCGGTCCGTAGCGAGCTTTGAAAGCGAACACCAAAAAAAATCCTGCGCGCAGCGCAAAGGCTGAGCCTCTCAGAGCTTCCCTGCGAGCGCAGGACCCA
>JBIKMQ010000243.1:0-4572 GCA_044359215.1 Candidatus Chromulinivoraceae bacterium | reverse complement strand
TCACCAAGGGGTCGGTCCTCACCATTGACACAAAAGGGGTCGGTCCTCACTTTTGACACCACTGACAGCCACCGCTTCCGTCGCCGGAGGGCGGTCTGGGGCGGGTCAACGGTGTGTCAAAGGGGAGGACCGACCCCTTGGGTTTACCTGGGCTTTACAAATCTGGTCGGGTGGGAACACAAACGCTTCACCCCCGGGAAGTGAGATCAAGGGGTGACGTTTCCGGGAAACCATTGTGATCCGGATTGGTCACAGAAAGGTAACCTACCCATGCATTCGATCTCCTGTTGGATGGCGGCCCTGCTCCTGGGTGCCCTGTGGATCCCTGTCGGAATGGCAGCGGAACTCAAGCTCTCAACCGAGGGGGGAACACCCCGGATCCGGGTCCTGGGAGACCCGGACAACGATTGGCGCTTCGAGCGCTCCAGCGACCTCGTGGTTTGGACCCCGGACCTCTCGTTGGGGACGCTCGTGGCGGGCAACACGACCAACGCCCCGCACCGGGAACTGCCCCAGGAGGCATCGCCGTCGGGCTTCGTGAGGGCGGTCCGCACCAGTGGACTCTACGATCCGGCGCTCTTCCGCACCTTCCGCCTCGAGTTCACCCAGTCCAATTGGGCCTCGCTGCTGACGACGGCCCGGACCACCGGGAAGGACGTCGCGTGCACCCTGTCGGTCGACAACGGCACGACGATCTCCGGGGTCGGCGCACGCTACAAGGGCAACACCTCCTTCAGCATGTCAACGGTCAAGAAGTCGTTGAACATCACGGTCAACCACACCAATGACGCGACCGAACTCCTGGGCTACGAAACCTTCAATCTGAACAACGCTTTCGGCGACGAGACGATCCTCCGGGAACCCGTCTACTTCACGGTCATGTCCCGCTACGCACCCAGTCCGAGGGCCGCCCTCGCGCGCCTGTTCATCAACAACGCCGATTGGGGCGTGTATTCACTGGCGCAAAACGGTGACAGCGACCTCATGAAGGACTGGTTTCCGAGCGCGGACGGGGATCGCTGGCGGGCTCCGAACGCACCCATCGGCGGAGGTGGCGGCGGTCCAGGCGGTCCAGGCGGTCCAGGCGGTCCAGGCGTTCCCCCAGGCGGGGTTGGCGGAGCCTTCTCCGGCGCCGGATCGGCCCTGTCGTACCTGGGACCGAACCTGTCGAGCTACCGGGCCAGCTACGAACTGCGCCATACCGCCGACACCAACCGTGCCTGGCTGCGTCTGACCAACGCGATCTTCACCCTCAACCTGAACAGCGCCGCCGATCCTGGCTTCTACGACACGGTCGACAGCGTGCTGGCAACGGACACGTGGTGTTGGTTCCTCGCGCTCGAGAACCTATTCACCGACGACGACAGTTATTGGAACAAGGGCGCCGACTACGCGTTCTACTACGAGAACGAAAGCGGCCGGATCTTCCCGGTGGAGCACGACGGCAACGAGGCCTTCGTCGTGGGCGACGTCAGCATGTCGCCCCTTCAGGGATCCACCGGCACCAACCGTCCGGTGATCCGTCAGTTCATCGCCAACCCGGAACTCAAGCAGCGGTACCTCGCCCATCTGAGGACGGCGCTCGAAGAATCGTTCCATCCCGACCGCCTGACCCCGGTCATCCTGCAGTTCACCAACCTGAGCCTCGCCGCCATCACGGCCGATCCCAAGAAGGGCTACACCATGACGGCCTACCAGACCGACCTCACCGCGCTGCGGAACTTCGTGACCAACCGCTACCGGTTCCTGACGAACCACGCCGAGATTCGCCCGGTGGCGCCGACCCTCGCGGACATCTCCGCCCCGACGTCGGTGGCGGCGGGATCCGGTGCGGTGATCACCGTCCGAGTGACCCAGCAGGCCGGCGAGGGGATCGACTCGGTGTGGCTGTACCACCGCGCCGCCAACCACGGGCGATTCGCGCGGAGCCGGATGTTCGACGACGGGGCCCATGGCGATGGCGCCGCCGGCGACGGCATCTACGGCGGCACCACCGCCGGACATCCCGCAGGCACCAAGGTGCGCTATTACCTGGAGGCCCGGTCAGGCAACGCCTCCAAGACCTCCAGGTTCCTGCCGGCCCGCACCGAGCGCGCGGCGCTCACCTACCGGGTGACCACCTCCGCCGGCGGAACCTCACCGGTGGTCCTGAACGAACTCCTCGCAAGCAACGGCCAGACCCTTGCCGACCCGCAGGATCAATTCGACGACTACGTCGAGCTGCGCAACCTCACGCCCGAGGCGGTTGATCTCACGGGGCACTACCTCAGCGACGACGTTTCCAACCCGCGCAAGTGGCCATTCCCGGCCGGAACCCGGATCGAGGCCGACGGTCTCCTGCTGGTGTGGCTCGACGAGGATGGCGGGGCGTCGCCGGGCCTGCACGCCAGCTTCAAGCTGGACCGGGAAGGAGAGACCGTGCTGCTGGTCGGTCCGGACGCGGCCAACAATCCCCTGCTGGACACCACGACCTTCGGCCCATTGGCCAAGGACCAATCCTGGGGGCGGCCCTTGGCGGCCCCGGCCCTCTTCCAGACGCAGTCTCCCAGCCCGGGCCGGCCCAACCCGTAGCATCCCAAGGATCGCCAAGGCCTCCTCCGGGTGGGCACCAACATCCGCGATGCCCACTGGACCGGGAGGAATCCAGACCACCGGGTGGAACGGGGTGTCTTGGGAAGTTGTGCCCATCGTGAGGCCCGACCCCTCGGTGATTGGGCGTGAATGTCGGCGGGAAAGACTCAGTCTTCTCCCCATGCTTGAGGACCGCGACCCGATCCGAAATCACCCCGAAGCCCACCCAGGAAGCGGATCGGATCCCGCAGGCAGGCCCGCCACGGGATGCCACCGGTGGGTCCGATCCCTGGGCCGGATGCTCGCGGCCGTGGTTGCGGTTGTGGTTCCGACGGCGTTGGGGGCCCCGGCCGCCACGGGCCTGTCCCTCGAGGGGGTGCAGGTGGTCCCGCACCGGCAGTCCGCGGAGATGCAGTATCGCCGGAAGGCCGACTTCAGCCTCGGGGCGCGGGTCGAGGTGTACCTGAAAAACGCTTCGGCCACCGCGGTGGAGATCCCGGCATCGGCAGATGTGCGCGTGCGCAACCGGACCCCGGAGCACCTGCTGGAGGAGGACGAGTGGGCCTGGCATGACCTGCCTTCGGCCTGGGGCGGCTCACCGCTGCGCCTGCCGCCGGGAGCGATGACCGTCTGGAGCTGGAACGGCAAGCGCTCGCCCTGGGGAACCAACACCGCGGCCGAACTGAGCCTGGCCCTACCCGGCGGCGCCGGTCCGCAACGGTTCCAGGTGCCCATCGCCGCGCCCCACGCCTGGCTCTCGGCGGTGACCTTCCTGCGGGCCTCCGATCTCTCGGCGGCGTCCACGGCCTCGGCCACACCGCCCGATCCGCGGCCCGACTCCCTGATCATCCACGTGGCCAACCCATCAGGGGTACCCATGACCCTCGAGGCGGTCCGGCTCTGGCTGCCGGAAAGCAATGCCACGTGGCGGGCGTTGCTGCCACGGCCCTGGATCGAAGACCGACTGGAGCGCTTCCCGTCCGACGGCGTCATCGCCGCCGGCGACCGCGGGGGCGCCCGCATGGCAACCGGCCCACTGCCCCTGACCTACGCCGCCATCGAGGTGCGGCTGCGCGACCGCGACGGCAGGCCCAGCACCCTCTGGGCCCACCAACGCATCAAGCGCGAGGCCTTCGACATCAGTGGCGGCTGGGTGCATGACACCGGCGGTGGCGGCGACAAGCCGCTGGAGTCCGAGGCCTTCCACAAGACCCTGCGCCGGTTGCACGTCAACACCGCCCACATCGGCGAGACCGGCGGCTACACCGACCGGAACGGACCGGACGGTCTCTACACCCGGTACCCGCTGAACTACTTCAACAAGCTCGAACCCTTCGACCGCTACGACACCGACGCCGTGCTGCCGCGCATCCATGCCGTGGAGTTCCTCGGCGAACCGCAGTACGGCGGCGGCAAACCCGTGTCGCCCCAGGCCTGCTGGAAGGCCCTGGCCCCGTATGCGCCGACCCGCCTGCCCACTTCGGTCACCCACAGCGAGGAGCGGCTCTGGCGCTTCTACGCCGGCATCTCCGAATACCCCCACTACGACGCGTACCGGGTCACCGCCCCGTCCCCGGACGCCTGGGGACAATACGATCGCTGGGGCGGCGAACGGATCCGTTGGGGTTCCCCGCTGGAGACCATCGGGGAGATGTGCCGCAGCCTCCGGGAACTCAACCGACCGCGACCCACGGCCTACTGGTCGCAGGGGCCGCACCACGACTGGAACGGATACGGGGGCCGAAAGCGCGGCTCCCCGACGCCCGACGAACTGCGCCTGCAGGCCTACCACGCGCTCTCGAGCCGGATCACCTCTCTCTATTGGTTCAACCTGAGCGTCCGCTCGCTCGTCACCTTCCCCGACCTGCTCGAGCCGATGACCCGCATCGGCCGCGAGATCCGGATGCTCGAGCCCCACTACCTGGCCGGCGATGCCACCAGCCACGATCGCGTGCTGCGGGAGGGCCGTCCCGACTGGGACCTCGATGTCGTGGCCGGCCC
>JBIKMQ010000241.1:0-4596 GCA_044359215.1 Candidatus Chromulinivoraceae bacterium | reverse complement strand
CCTGTCGGCCGCGGCGTTCCCCTTCGGCCAGAGCGCGGAGATCCGCATCGCCGGGGTGCCTGGCACGGTCCGGGCGCTCCGGGTCACCTACGTCGGCGAACTGGGGTGGGAATTGCATGGGCCCGCCGCCTCGATGGCCGCCGTCTGGGCCGCCTTGGACCAGGCCGGCCGGCCGGAAGGCATCGGCCCCGCCGGCACCTACGCCATCAACGCCATGCGCATCGAGAAGGCCTACCGGGCCTGGGGACACGAGCTTTCCGTCGATGAGAATCCCTTCGAGGCCGGACTGTCCTTCGCCATCGACTGGGATCGCGACTTCCTCGCCCGCCCGGCCCTGCAGGCCCTCCGGGGGCGGCCGCTGCGCAAGCGGTTGGTCTCGCTGGTGATGCCTTGCAACGACCCGACCGTGACCCTCTGGGGCAACGAGCCGGTGTACCGGGACGGGCGCCTGGCCGGGTACACCTCCAGCGCCGCGTTCTCGCCCACGCTGTCGGCCCCGGTGGCCATGGCCTACCTCAAGCGCCCGCCGCAGGAGGCTGATCTGGGCGTCGACGGGGCGTGGCTCGAGTCCGGCCATTACGAGATCCTGCAGGATGGCGTGCGTCGCCCGGCCCGCCTCACCTTGCGGGCTCCGGTCGACCCGGAGCGGGCCCGCATCCTGCGGTGAGCCGGACGGACGGCCGCAGGACTCGGGCGGTGGCCCGCCATCGGCCTGCCTGACGAGGCTGGGCCGGGGTCCAGGGGGCTGAGGTGCCGAAGCCGTCGCGCCGGGATCCGCAGGGTGCCGGATCCCCGGGGGGGGCTGGCCATCGGGCAGGAGCTCCGCGATTGCCCTTTCCATTGACCCCGCGGCCCGTGATCGCATCCTCCGGCGCATGTTCCCGAGCCTTCGCCCCCTGGGTTCCTGCGGAGTGTCCGCATCCCGACAGGAGCCGAGGGCGACGGCCAGGACCTTTGGCCAGGGGTGCGTCCGGGCCTTCACGCTCATCGAGCTGCTGGTGGTCATCGCCATCATCGCCATCCTGGCCGGCATGCTGTTGCCGTCGCTGGGCAAGGCCAAGGTGCGTGCCCAGAACCTGCAGTGCATGAACAACCTCCGGCAGGTCATGCTGGCGTGGCAGCTGTACGCGGAGGACAACCGGGGAACCCTGCCGTTCAACACGGTCTTCGAGACGGACCTCACGCGGAGTTGGTGCACCGGGTTCCTGTCCTACAACCAGCCCAATCCCGACAACACCAACACCCTGCTGTTCACCAAGGCCTTGCTCGGCCCTTACATCGGTGGATCAGCGGGTCTCTTCAAATGTCCCGGGGACCGGACGGTCAATCCGCCGCGCCGGACACCCCGGGTCCGCAGCATAGCGATGAACGCCTTCTTCGGCGGGTTCTGGGATGGCACCTCATGGTCTCAGATCGAGGAACGCAAGCGGGTCTGGCGCGAATACCGCAACCTCCATCAGGTCGACGATCCCGCCAACCGGTGGGTGCTGACCGACGAGTGCCCCACCTTGAACGATGGATTCCTCGTCCACCTCATGCCGGTGAGCACCACCGAATTGCCCCGCAACGAGTCGATGAACGACTGCCCCGCCAGCTACCACGCGGGTTCCGGTGCCCTGTCCTTCGCCGATGGGCATTCCGAGATCCACCGATGGAGGGACGAGGCCACCCTCCGCCGGACCTCGCACCCCACAGCCCCGGCCGGTCGTTCTCCCGCCGACTACCTGTGGTTGGCCGAGCGGACCACCGGAGCCCGTTGAGGAGCCCGGATCCTTGGGAAGTGCCCCAGACTTTGGGCAACGGGTTCGTTGCGACCCGGATGGTTCTTCCTGTAGCCTCGCTGCTGGTCTCGGTCGACAAGACTTCGGCGGGTTCCTCGGTGGTCCCATGCCGGTTCCCGGATGCCGAGCTTCCGGCCGGCGCCCCGGAGGCGGTCCTGACGCCCTCGGATTGGTCCGGTCGCCGCGGTGGTGAAATGGCAGACACAGGGGACTTAAAATCCCCAGACCCACAAAGGTCGTGCGGGTTCGAGTCCCGCCCGCGGCACCAGGGTCCGGCGAGGGCGGGCGCGGATGAGATCAGGCCCCGGTTCGCGGTCGGAGGTGCCGGAGTCCTTCGAGGCTCCCAGTTTTCGAACCAGATTCCTTTGGCCGACGGAATGTGTCTCCCGATCCCAGCCCTCTGCGGGGTGAAGTCGACACTGAGGCGACCAAAAAGAAACACCCAGACACAACCTTTACAGGTTCGCCACTTTTCTGTTGCCGGCGAATCCCCGGCGTGGCCCTCTTCCGAGGCTCTCTAAGAATGAAAACCAACATCCACAAATCCTTGTTGGGTCTGGCGGCCGGTTGCCTCGCGTTCAGCGCGTCGGCACAGACCCCGACCAACGACATTGAACCGGGTAAGGATACCTACTCGGTCGTGTTCGCCCCGAAACCCATCGTGCTGGACGGCAGCCTCAATGAATGGTCTGGCGTGCCTGTCCTGGCCGACCCGAAATTCGCGGTGCCCAAGGGTTCCGGCCCCAAGGGCACGGGCAAGTATGTGCTCTTCGAGGAGTACGGTGGCGGCACCTGGTCCGGCCCGAACGACCAGACCTCGGCCGTGCAGATCGTCTATGATGCCGAGAACGTATACTTCGGGTTCGTGGTGACCGACGACTACCACGAGAACGCCGCCAAGAGCGCGTGGAATGGCGACTCGATCCAGCTGATGATTGCCAGCGCCGACCGCACCCAGCAGGTGGCCCTTTACAACTACGCGCTGGGCGGCGTCGAGGGTGACCTCGGCGAGACCATCGTGATGCACGAGGCCGGCCCCGGTGGCACCGAGGCCATCGTCACGCGCAACGGCACGAGCAAGCGCACCGTGTACGAAATCAAGCTCCCGAAGACCTCGCTGGCCATCGAGAAGCTCGAGGGCGGCGTGAAGTTCGGTCTGGGCATGGCCATCAATGACGGCGACAACGGCGCCGGCCAGAACGGCCAGAAGGGCTGGGGCGGCCTGGGTGCCCACGCCATCGTGTTCGGCAAGACCCCGGGTGAGACCGCCGAGATCACCCTGATGAAGAAGAACGACATCGAGCCGGGCAAGGAGTTCTACACGGTCAACCGCGCGCAGGGCGCCATCACCCTCGATGGCAAGCTCGACGAGTGGAAGGGCGTGCCGGTGCTGGCCGACCCGAAGTTCTCGATCCCCAAGGGTTCCGGCCCGAACGGCAAGTACGTGCTCTTCGAGGAGTACGGTGGCGGCACCTGGTCCGGTCCGGATGACCAGACCTCGGCCGTCCAGGTCATCTTCGACTCCGAGAACGTGTACTTCGGCTTCGTCGTGACCGACGACTACCACGAGAACGCGGCCAAGAGCGCGTGGAACGGCGACTCGATCCAGCTGATGATCGCCAGCGCCGACCGCACCAAGCAGGTGGCCCTCTACAACTACGCCCTCGGCGGCGTCGAGGGCGACCTCGGCGAGACCATCGTGATGCACGAGGCCGGCCCCGGTGGCACCGAGGCGGTCGTGACGCGCAACGGCGCCACCAAGCGCACCACCTACGAGATCAAGCTCCCGAAGGCCTCGCTGGCCATCGAGACCCTGCAGGGCGGCGTCCAGTTCGGTCTGGGCATGGCCATCAACGACGGTGATTCCGGTGCTGGTCAGAACGGCCAGAAGGGCTGGGGCGGTCTGGGCGCCCACGCCATCGTGTTCGGCAAGACCCCTGCCGAGACCGCGCTGTTCACCCTGAGCTCCGTCGTCCCGAACGACATCGAGCCGGGCAAGGAATACTACACCGCCAGCGCGGTGACCACGCCGATCGTCCTCGACGGCAAGCTCAACGAGTGGGGCGGCGTTCCCGTCCTCTCGGACCCGAAGTTCTCGGTGCCCAAGGGTTCCGGCGCCGCCGGCACCGGCAAGTACGTGCTGTTTGAGGAGTACGGTGGCGGCACCTGGTCCGGCCCGGATGATCAGACCTCGGCTGTCCAGGTCGTCTATGATGCCGACAACGTCTACTTCGGCTTCGTCGTGACCGACGACTATCACGAGAATGCGGCCAAGAGCGCCTGGAATGGCGACTCCGTGCAGTTGATGATCGCCAGTGCCGATCGTCAGACCCAGGTCGCTCTCTACAACTACGCCCTGGGTGGCGTGGACGGCGACCTCGGCGATGTGATCGTGATGCACGAGGCCGGCCCCGGTGGCACCGAGGCGGTCGTGACCCGCGACACCGCGGCCAAGAAGACCTACTACGAGATCAAGCTCCCGGCCGCGGCCATCGGCAAGACTCCGCCGCTGACCCTCGGTGCCCAGTTCGGTCTCGGCATGGCCATCAACGACGGTGACAACGGCGCCGGGCAGAACGGCCAGAAGGGTTGGGGCGGTCTGGGTGCCCACGCCATCGTGTTCGGCAAGTCGCCCAAGGAGACCGCCTTGGTCTCGCTCGGCACGGCTTCCACCGGTTCCGACAGCCTGTTCCTGTCGGCCGTGAACCCCGGCGTCATCACCTTCTCGTTCCGCATCAACGACAAGGGCGGCGCGGTCGCTGATCCGAAGGGCATCAAGCTCTCCATCGACGGCAAGGACGTCGCAGTGGTCGTG
>JBIKMQ010000026.1:0-10062 GCA_044359215.1 Candidatus Chromulinivoraceae bacterium | reverse complement strand
GAGCCGAAGCCAAAACACACCCTGAGGGCGACGCGGGTGGCGATTGACCGATGCCGGCGACTCCGCTCCGAGCTGACCCCGGGCCAACCGGTGCTCGACCTCGGGGCCGGCGGCGGCGAAATGGTGTACGTGCTCCGGCGACTTGGGTTCGACGCCAGCGGCCTGGAACCGAACGAGGGCTACGCCCGCTTCGCCCGTGAACGGCTCGGGGTGCCGGTGACGTCGGGACGCTGGCAACAGGCGGCCATCGCCCCCGGCTCGCTCTCGGCCGTGACGCTCTTCCACGTGATGGAGCACCTCGACCGCCCCCTGGAAGCGATGCGGCTGATCCGGGGCTGGCTCCGGACCGGCGGCCTGCTCTGGATCGAGGTGCCGAACGTCGAGGCGGTCTGCCAGGCCCCGACGCACCGCTTCCACCGGGCGCACCTCTACAACTTCAACGACGCGACGCTCATGGCCCTGGGACGCCGGGCCGGATTCGACGCGGTACGGGCCTTCACCTCCTCCGACGGCGGCAACCTGACGGCGGTGTTCCGGAAGTCCGAGGCTCCGGAGGCCATGGGCCCCATGGGACTCCCGGGCAATGCCGATCGGATCCGCCGGATTCTCCAAGGGCACACGATGCTGCGCCACAGCCTCTCGATGGCGCCCTTCGTGCGCCCGTTGCGCAAGCTGCGGCAGCGGGCCTCGGAAGCCGTCGGCGTGCTCGGGTCGAAATCGCCGACGGACCTCATGGACCGCGCCATCCTGCAGGCCCTTCAATCCGGCATGCTGTCGGCGCTGCTGACGGCGGGCGAGTGGGCCGGCTCGCTCGCCTGACCGCCCCCGCGACCTCCCCGGATCCGTTTCAGGGAACCGCACGAGGTCTCGCGGTCTTGGGACGGGGCCCCACCGAGCCTTGCCCGAACGGACGGAAGCCCACCGACTGCGCGGGCGACCCCTTGGCGAATCCCAGCTCCGGGTGGGCATCGTCGATCAGGAGCGGGTCGGCGATGCGTGAGGCGGAATCGTGTCCCCGCTGTCGCCACTGCTCCCAGGACTGGCCGGCGAAGCGGTAGGCCGCCGCATTGGTGCCCAGGCGACGGTCGAACCAGAGGTTGCCATCGCTCACGAAGCGGGAGGGATCACCTTCCCACCGGCTGCCCAGCAGGGTGCCGCTGGCCGTGATCACCACGTTGTTGGTGAACCAGAAGGACCGATGCGGCTCGTTGCGCGTGCGCATCACCGAATGGTTGGTGTTGAAGGCCAGGAGGTTGTGGCGGATCACGTTGTCGCGGCCGTAGTGCTGGTGGAACCCGGCGTCGGTGCATCGGGTGGCGACATTGTTCTCGATGAGGATGCCCGTGCTGCCCTCGTCGGTGTAGAGGGCCCAGCCCCCGTAGCGGTGGCTCTGGATGTCCCGGAAAAGGTTGTTCCGGATCACCGTGCCGGGCTGGGGCCCCAGCGTGTAGATGCCGCCCATGTCGCTCAGGCGTCCCTGTCCAACCCGCTCGACGAGGTTGTGCTCGATGACGTTGGCGCGGCACGGGGTCTCCTGGTAGCCCCAGTTCCAACCCACCGAGATGCCCGTGTAGTACAGGTCGGCGATGCGGTTGTGGGCGATGGTGTTGGTGCCCGACTGGAAGACGATCACGCCGCAGCCGGGGGCGAACACCCGGCCGAGGCGGACCACCTCGTTGTCCGTGATCCGGTGGGAATGGCAGGCGTCCCGGTCGGTCGGTTGCGTGTCCCCGGGCTCGCCGATGCGGAGGCCGCCGGCACCGATGTCCCGGACCACGTTGCCCACCACCTGCCAGCGCTGCGCACCCCGGCCGAGATCGATGGCGTGGCCGCCAAGGTTGGCGAAGACGCAGTCCTCGATCCGGCCGTCCACCGCATGGGCGACCCGGAAGGCGCCCCGGATGGGCACGGCCGACTGCGGCGACTGGAGGCCCTCGGGCGGGATGCCGTCGTCGGTCTCCGCGAAGGTGATGCCCGAGAAGACCACCCCCTCGACCACGCCGTTGGCGGCGTGGCGATCGGCTGCGGCGTCGCCATCGACCCGGACCAGTTCGGTGAGGCGCGGGGCCACCACCGGCACGCGGTTGAGGCGCACCCCGGCCGGGGCAAGGCATCGCAGCCAGCCGGTGGCCGCGTCGAGATGCCATTCCCCCGGTTCATCCAGGGCCTCGGGCAGGTTCTCGATCCAGTAGCGGACATCGGGCTCGTCCATCCAGTCGGGTCGCGGCCCTCCGGGCAGCAGGGCGATCGAACGGGCCTCGTCCACCGCGCCGAGCGGCAGGTGGAGGTCGGTCCACTTGGCCAGCACCCCGACCCGGACCCCGGGCACTCGCGCCCACTCCGGCTTGAGGTCCCCGGGCTGGAAGGGCAACCCGATGGGAGACCCGTTGCCGAGCGCGGCCCGGGCGCGGAAGAACCCGCGGTTCGGGGTGCGCGCCCGCTGGGCCCGCCGGCCGTCGATGAAAAGCTGGTGGAAGGCCGGCCGGCCGTTGGTGACGTCGGGCAGGTGGATTTCCCACAGGCCCGGGCGGCCGGGGACCTCACGCCAGCCGCTGAGCCGGGTGCCACCGCTCACCACGGCCCGGCCCGGGACCGCCGAGCGCAGGGTGATGCCCGAATGCTCGGGCCCGATCCGGAGGGGTTCCTTCAGTTCGTACCGACCGGGCTGAAGCAGGACGGTGACCGGATCCCCGGGGCGGTCCGTCTTCGCCTTGGCGGCGGCGGCGGCCCGAAGCGCCTCGGGCAGCGAGCGGAAGGGATGATGGGAGGCCCCGTTGCCTCCGAGGTTGGCATCGGGACGGACGACCAGCACCGCCGCCGACACAGGCAGGAAGGCGAGGGTCAACGAGCACAGGAGGGCGATCCAACGCATGGCACCGGGTCCGACGGGCGAGGCGGGGCCGGGCATTCGAGCGATTTCCGATTGACTGTCCTAGTGTCCTATGACAGTTTTCAGCCGTACCTCCGATGATCGCCCGAATCGATTTCCACTCCGGCATGCCGGTCTACCTGCAAATTGTCCAGCAGGTGAAGGCGGCGGCGGCCACGGGGCTGATCCGGCCCGGCGACCCCCTGCCCTCGGTCCGGGCCCTGGCCGAGGACCTGCGCATCAACCGCAACACCGTGGCCCGGGCCTACTCCGAGCTGGAGTCCGAGTCGGTGATCGAGACCCGCCAGGGCTCGGGCTGCTTCCTCAAGGACGGCGGGGCCTCGCCGCTGCGCAAGGCGGTGCGCTCGGGCCGGCTCGCCGAGGCGCTCGATGCGGTGATCGTCCAGGCGCACCACCTGCAAATCTCCGACGCCGAACTCCAGTCGCTCCTGGTCGAACGCCTCGAGGCCTTCCACCAGCGCCAGAAAGACCATCAATCCCTGCAGGACTGAATCCCCGTTCCCCATCGCCCCGCCCCATCGTCCGACCCGAACCCCCGAACCGACGCCCTCATGAGCATCCCCGCGATCGAGATCCGCGACCTGAGCCTCCGCTACGACCGCACCGAGGCGGTCCACGGCCTGTCCCTGACGGTGGAACGGGGCCGCTGCTACGGCTTCTTCGGCCGCAATGGCGCCGGCAAGACCACCACCCTCAAGTGCCTGCTCAATTTGCTGCGTCCGCAGCGGGGAACCATCCGGGTCTTCGGGCTCGATCCGGTGCGGGAGGAAGAGGCCGTGAAGGCCCGCCTGGCCTATGTGCCCGACTTCGTGGCCTTCTATCCGTGGATGCGTGTGGGCGAGGCGCTCGACTATCTGGCGAGCTTCCGGCCGCGTTGGAACCCGGACCTCGAGAAGCGCCTGCTGGAGCGCTTCCAGCTCGACCCGGCGGCGCCCACCAGCGGCCTGAGCAAGGGGCAGCGCACGCAGTTGGCCCTGATCGGGGCCATCGCCGCGGAGCCCGAGTTGCTCGTGCTCGACGAGCCGACCTCGGGCCTTGATCCCCTGATCCGCCGGGAGTTCATCCAGACGGTGATCGGGGCCTATCAGGACGCCGACCCCGGGGAGCGGACCGTGCTGGTCTCCACCCACCTCATCAGCGAGTTCGAGGGGCTCATCGACCGCTTCACCATCCTGGACGGCGGAAAGGCCGTGATGACCGCCGACGCCGACGAGGCCCGATCGCGATTTCTACGGGTGCGGGCGGAGTTCGCCCAAGACCCGCCGCCGGACTCGGCCCTGCCCGGGGCGCGCTCCATTCGTCGTCAGGGCCGGACCCTCGAAGTGCTGCTGGACGGCGACGCCGGCCCGATGCGTCAGCGCCTGGAACACCTGGGCGGCCGCGACCTCACGGTGAGTTCCCTGACCTTGGAGGAGATCTTCATGGAAGTGGCGAAATCGGGAGGTCGGCCATGATCGCAGCAAGGATTCCTTGGCGCAGCCCCTGGACCCGGCTGATGCCGCTGGCGCTGCTGGTGATGGCCCCGGCGGCTGGTCAATGGTTGGGCTGGATGATGGCCCCCGAGACCTGGCACCCGGTTTCCCTGCTCTCCGGGCCGGTCTCTTGGGCCATGATCCTATCGGTGCTGGCCCTGGTGGTGAAGTGGAGTGGGCTGCTGGGAAACCCACGGCTGCGCATGGAAACCGTGCCTCAAATACCGGGAGCCGCCCTCGCGTTCCTGGCGGTGGCGGTGAATGCGATGTCCACACAAACGGTATCCGCAAGTGACATGGGGTTTGCACTCATGGCGCACTCCCTCGCCTGCCTCTGGCTCTGTGCCAACGCCTTCGGCAGCGAGTTTGAACACCGCACCTTGGGTCAATGGCTGGTACAACCCCGGAGCCGCGGTGACCTCTATCGTGAGAAACTCGGGGTCGCCGGTGGGATTGCGGGGGTGACCTCCGTGATCTTTTACCTCACCACGAACTGGTCCTTGGCAAGCGCCCCACGGTTCTTGCCCGCGATCCTGGGTCCGTTGATCCTGGGACTGGCCTCCGCCCCGTTCTTCACCTTGATCAGCCGCAGCACCCTCGCAGGCTTCGTCTTCACCCTGGCGGTGCCGATGGCCCTCTACCTGGTCCTCCTAACCGTGCTGGAGGTGTACCATGCCCGGGTTCATCCAGACCTTCCCGATCGGAGCCTTGAGGAGTTGGCCCTGCTTTGGGCCTGCGGCGTGATTTACCTCGGCGCGACGGCCCTGGCGGGCTGGAGGGTGTTCCGCCGTCTCGAGTGGCGTGAGGGCGGGGCCGGTGGAGGCTCGGCGCCGGGCCTCCATGCCCTCACCGGAATCTGGGACCGGTGGCTCGGCCGGCGGTGGCCGGGAAACCACGCGACAGCGCAGTTGATCCGGAAGGAGCTTCGCCTGCACGTCATGCCGTGGCTGATCGCGGGCATCCTGGTGGGGCTCTGGGGGCTGGGCCTCCTGGTTCGCAAGTGGGCTCCCGAAAGCGAGTTGGGAGTGGCCGCAGCCAATCCCTCTTCGGTGACCTTGTTCGCCGGCATCCAAGGCATCTTCATCGTCCTCATCACCGGGGCCTGCGCCATTGCCGAGGAACGGTCGTTGGGCACCCTGGAATGGCAATGGACCCAACCGATCCCCATGGCACGCCAATGGAGGATCAAGATCGGCGTGGCCACCGGGTTGGCCCTGACGCTGGGACTGATGCTGCCGGCCGCCTTGGTCTGGCTGGGCTTCGACGCGGAGACGCTGGGAACCACCTTTGGGAATCCGGAGTGGCTGCCCATCACGGCCTACGCCATTGCCGTCGCCGCCCTCTTTGCAACCAGCCTCTACGCGTCCTCCGTCAGCCAGAGCAGCATGAAGGCCGTCGCCCTGACCCCGATGCTCCTGGGAAGCCTCTGGGCGGTCGGCGCCCTGACGGTCTTGGCTGTGGTCGCAACGATGAACAGCCTATCGCATCACGAATATGTTTTGCCGGACCTGGACCACGTGACGGACCCGGAGATCCTGAACCGGACGCCACCCCAGTGGCTTCCGCCTTTGGGGACTCTCCAACAACTCTTCACGATCGGGGCCATGATCTTGGCAGCGATTTGGCTCGGGTTGGTCGTCCGATCCACTCGGTTCAACGCCCAACGCCTGCGGATGGGGTGGACCACCGTGTCGCGCCAATGGGGACGGCTTGGCGGAAGATTGATGGCGGCATTGCTTCTGGTCGGCCTGCTGTACGTCGGCCTGGGCCAAAAGCGCTCAGAATTCGATATCTTCTCGTCGTATCGACTTCGTCGTGACGGGTTCATCCAATTCGCCACCCAGGCCGAGAAGGAAGGCAAGTTCACCCCGGAATACCTCAGACCGTTGGGGATCACCAACCGACCGTCGCCCGAGGCATTGGTGGATGCCCTCATCCGGCAGCGAGGATTCCGATGGCTGTCACACGATTTCGTGAAGCATTTCCAAAGAAAGCCCGTGATCGGAAGCAACCCCGGCTTCCTGATGGACCCGGCGCTGGCCCGCCGCTACGGCCTTCAGACCCGACCGAACTCTCCGGTGCCGACAACGCCCTCAACCAACGCCGCCTCGCCGGAATCGGCGATCCCAACCGCGGTGCCACTCATGAGTCGGGAACTGATGCAGCGCTATGGGCTCCTGCCCCGACCGGGGACCAACGCCCCGGTTTCAACGACGCGCAAGGACGCCACCGCCCCGCCGACCCGACCCGCGACGGGCCGGTGACGTCGCAGGGTCATTCCGCCTGGGAAGGATCGCGAGGCTCCGTGGCCCTGGCCCCTGGCAGGGCTTCGAGGCACAACTTCCGGACCTCGGCGATGAGCATCGTCTGCGGGAGGGACAGTCGTTTGGCCCGGAGGCTGAGTGCGCTCCATTTCCTGAACAGCGGCCGCGGCCCCAGGGTCTGGAAGCGGAGTTCACCGCGGGCGATGTCCCCGTCGACCGCCCATCTCGGGAGGATTCCCACGCCCATGCCCCGGAGAACCATGTCCCGGATGGCCGGGATGCTGTTGGATTCGATCAGCACATTGGGCTCGATCTGGTCGGGTCGCAGGTGATGGAGCACGAGGTTGAGCGTGTGCGAGTCGCGAGGCGCGGCGATCAGGGGTTCGGCCGTGATGTCGCCGGGAAGCCTGGGCAACGTGACCGACCAAGGGTGGTCCGGAGGCATCACGAACCCCAACTCGTCCCAGAAGAGGGGATGGCATTCGAACCGCTCGTCCGGCTCCGTGCCCGTGGTGAACGCCACGTCGATGCGGCCGTCGAGCAGGTGGCCCGTGGCGTCGTCCCGGTCGGCCGCCAGCAGGGTGACCGAACAGTTGGGATACTGCCGGCGGACCCCCTGCAGGCCCTGTGGCAGGATCCGCTCGCACAGGGACGCCTGGGCCGAGGCCCGGATCCTCACCTGGCCCCAGGTCCGCAGACGCTCGAGCACGAATCCGGCCGAGGCCATCTCCTCGAGGATCCGCTCGACATGATGCAGGAACTGCTCGCCCGAGGGCGTGAGCGTGACGTGCCGGCTGTTGCGCTCGACCAGGCGGCAGCCGGTCTCCTTCTCCAGCGACTGCAGGATGTGGCTGACGGCCGACTGGCTGATGCGCGCCGTCAGGGCCGTCTGGGTGAAATTCCGGTTCCACGCCAGCAACCGGAAGATCTCGAGGTGCTTGGAGTTGTAGAGCTTACGCATCTCGGGGTTGGGCCTCGGCTGGAAGGCTTCGGCTTGGCGCTCGGACCTGGACGCCGGCACGGATTCGCCGGCTTTGGAGTGTGGCGGGGATTTGTTCACTTTTTCTCCGCGGTCGCCTTCGCCGCAGCCTGGGCCTGCTCGACCTGGGCAACGAAGGTGTTGAACTTGTTGATGGTGTCATTCAAGGCGGTGGTCCGCTCATTGACGACATTGACCAGTTGGTTGCGTTCCTCGGCAACCTTCTTGAGCGACTCGTTCTGGTCGCGGATGATCTGATTCTGCTTCGCGATGCTCTCGTTCTGCGCCTTGATGTTGTCGTTCTGGCTGGCAACGGCGTCCTTGTAGGCGGTGACCTGCTTCTCGAGGGCATACTTGGCGTTCTCGGATCGTTTGAGCTCCCGGTTCAGGTGGCCGATCTGCGCCGTGTTGGTCTTCTCGAGGGCTTGCAGGTCGATGACCTTGGCGTCAAGCCGGGAGATCTCCTTCTCCCATTTCGCCACCGTGCCCTCGAGCTTCTGGATGGTCTCGGCCTTCTGGTTGTCCTGGGCACCGACCCGGGCAAGGTCGGAATGCAGGCGCGTTTCCCGCGACCACTGCACCAGGCACAGGATGGAAAGCGCGATGTTCAGGACGAGCACGGTCTTGACCGGGGAGATTTTCATGGAGAGTGAGGGGGGGGACTTCGGTTTCCGATTTCACTTGCCCGGCTGGCCTGCCTTGACATTGAAGGCGACGCGTTGAAAGCCCGACCCTCGCACCAGGTCGAGCAACCCGACCATCGCCCCATGGGTCGTCTCGAGGTCCCCGCTGATGTACACGGGCAGGTTGGTGTTGGCCTGGATGCGACGGGTCAACTCCTTCTGGAGATCGGGCATCGTGATGCGCTGCTTTTCGAGGTAATAGGATCCGCTGCGGTCGACGGCGAGGTTGATGATCTCGGGCTTGAACTCCTGACGTGCCGCCACGGCCGACGGCAGGTCGACCTTGATGGTCTGCTGCTTGGACATCGTGAGGCTGACCAACATGAACGACGCCAACAGGAAGAACATGATGTCGATGAGCGGGACGATCTCGATCCGGGCGTGAGGGGCGCCATGGCCGGCCATGATGTTTTTCATCGGAGGGGATGGAGTTTCGGTGGAGAACGGTTGACCAGGGAGATCGGGGCGACGGGGACTCAGGCCTTCGGCTCAAAGGCCGACGCGGCATCGCTCATCTTCGAGGTCGGGATCGGGTTGAGCCGCTTCATCAGGCCCTCGAGATGGGCCGCGACCTTCTGGAGCTCGGCCGCAAGCCTTGAGGACTTCCGGTTGCTCCAGTTGTAGGGCAGCAGGCATAGGATCGCGATCCCAAGACCCGCGGCAGTGGCGATGAGGGCCTCGCCAATGCCCCCGGTCACCTTCTCGACGGCCAGTTCCGAGCCGCCGATCGACGAGAACGCTCCCATGATCCCGGTGACCGTGCCCAGGAGACCGAGCAGGGGGGACAAGGTGATGAGGGTGTCCATCACGGGGATGAATCGCCCGGACTTCTCCACCTCGTCGATGGCCACCACCTGCATCGCCTCCGGCATCGAGGTGGGATAGTTCTTCAATCCGTGGTGGATCATCTTGAGGGCCGGATCGGAGGAGCCACCGGAAACGACAACCGCACGGGCCAGGTCGCCGGATTCCAGGGTGGAGAAGACCTGGGCCAACACCTTGGGAGCGCGGTGTCGCGAATGGAGCGTCCACCAGAGGACACGTTCACCGACGACGGCGATGGCGGCGATGGCGGCGAGGAGGATGGGCCACATGATCGGTCCACCTTTGACGAAGAGGTCGATCAGCACGTTGGCAAGCATGGGTTCGGTCATGGTTCGGTCGGGGTTTGGGTTTTGGTGTTCGGCATTTCTGCAAGGGACGGGAGATCTGCCCGGGGATCAACGGTTCAGGTTGAACGTGACTGGGATCTCGAAGACACGGGCAGGGCCGGCGGGCCACACCCAGCGTTTCCTGACCCAGTCGGCGGAAAACGCATCCAGGAACGAGTGGCCGCAGCTCTGCTTCACCTCGATGCGGATGCACGCCCCGGCGGCGTCGACATGGGCCACGAGCACGATGTTCCCGGACATGCCGCGCTTGCGGGCCTCGAGAGGGTAGGTGGGGTGTGGGTAGTCGGAGCGGTTCTCCTCGCCGGTGAAGAGCGAGATCTTCGGGGCCGGAGGGGCCTGGGGACGGGACACCGCCACATTGTTGATCGGAGGGGCGGTGACCATCTTGGCTGGACCCACCATCGTCGCCCCGACCACCGGGACGGCGAATGCCACCTCCGTCGGATTGGCGGCGACGATGGTGACCGTCGGCACGGACTCTGCGGAGGCATCGGACGACTCGCTCGTCTCGGGAGGCTGCTCGGCTTCGGTGGGATTTGGCGGCGGCGTCTCCACCAACACCGGCACGGGCTCGGGCTCCCGCTCCAGGCGGATCACGAAGG
>JBIKMQ010000156.1:0-5773 GCA_044359215.1 Candidatus Chromulinivoraceae bacterium | reverse complement strand
AAGGTCAGCGGTTCCCGGAAGAATCCAAACGTCCCGACGAACAGGAGGAATCCGGAGACGGTGGAACTCCAGGTGCAGACCCGGGCCTCGTTGTTCTCCACGCCGGGAAGACACAACCGGCTGAGGTCCGAGACGGCCGCTTCAGCAGGAGTCAGTACCGATGGGTCGGGGGTCGAGACGGCGCCGTTCATGGGATGTACCTGCGTCGGTTGGATCGTTGGGATCGCGACACCGGAACCAAGGCAACGGTTCCCGAACGACCGGGACTCCACGCAAGGATCGGCATGCGACGACGTCGACCAGCATCCGACATGCCAAGGGCTCGATCACCGTCGGCTTCCGATGATCCGTGCTCGCGGATGGATCGGTTCACGGCCTCTTCGCGGACGGGATCCGACATCCATGAAACCTCGGACTGGATTCGATGACCGGCACGGATGACGAGCCTTTGCCACCGTGTTCTCAGTCGAAGCAACGCAACGCGCCGCACCCGGGGTCCTGGTCGAATCGAGACCGGCACGTGCATGGGAGGAATTCAACCGTCCGGTCGACCGGCTCTGCGGCACCGTCCGCTGAAAGCCGGATCGCTTTGCAAGTCCGGCCGCTAAGATTCATCGCCCGCATGGGATCAATGTCCGCGCGAGATGGTTCTCCGTGTGCAGTTGTCCCGGATTGGACATCGGACACCCGATGCGGGTCGCCGGGTGGACAACCTGCGACAGGCACTCGGGGACATGGAATCGCGCCCACCGCCCGAGCCACGCGCACCATGGGAGACCTGAAGGATGCCCCGCGAGCGGACCATGCGATCCGCGTCATGGATTCGATGCAGCCGCATGGAGGATCGGCAGGGCAACCGGAGCCGGCCTGACGGCAGCCCGATGTTGGCACATCCGGTGCTTTTAGGCCGACGACGTCCTGAGCTTCCCTTCGGACAACCCCGACAGGCGGCGGTGATTCCCAGTCGCATCCTCCTCCGCCCGGAAGCCCTGCCGATCGCGACGCCCAGAGCCCACAGAACCCCAAGCCCCCATGGAACCCAAGCTGATCATTCCCCCCATCGCCTCTTCCGTACGAGCGGGAGGACCCGCTCCGATCGTCCGCAGGTCACCCCAATGGCGGCGGGCGATCGTCTCCGCCGCCGGGGCGCACTGCGCACTGGCGGTTCTCGGACAGACCACGGGGCCTGTCCCCGAGAAGGTGCCGCTGGCTGGCGGGTCGACCAATCAGATGTCGGAGGTGATCGTCAAAGGTGACTACGCCGAGGTGATCCCCACCGAGCCCATCCAGAGCGTCGTCGGTTTCGGCAAGACGTTGGTCGAGACGCCCCGGTCGGTCACGGTGGTCTCTGCCGAACTGCTCAACGCGGCCGGCATCGAGAATGTCGAGGATCTCTACCGGATCGCCCCGAGCACCTACACGAACTTCCGCTTCGGCCTGCAGGGCGGCATCAGTGTGCGCACCCAGGCGGGCGACTACTACTTCCGCGGCATCAAGAAGCCGGACCCGCAGGGCAACTACCGCACGATCTTCACGGCCTCCGACAGCATCGACATCGTGCGCGGACCGGCCTCACCGATCTTTGGCGGCGGCCGGATCGGCGGCTACCTGAACTTCAATCCCAAGACCGCGCGCAGCACCACGGGCAAGTACCTGGAGAAGTCAGAGGGCAAGGTGTCGCTGAGCGTGGGATCGTGGGATCGACGCGTGGCCACCCTGGACTACGGCGGCCCGGTCAACGGATTGCCCGGAGACCGCAAAGGCGGGTTCTATTACTTCGGCTATTTCGAGGATTCCGGCTCGTTCTACGAGACGGCCTTCGAGAAGCACTTCATCAACCAGTTCGCCTTCTCCGCCGACATCAACGACCAGTGGCGTCTGGAGACCGGGGCGGTGGCCCAACTCTCGAAGGGCGGGCTCAACGGTGGCATCAACCGCGTGACCCAGGAGCTGTTCACCCAGGGCAAGTATTGGCGCGGCAACCTGGCCGTCCCGCTGGACGCCGACGGCAACGGCAAGATCTCCGAGCGCGAGCTCTTCGGATCCCGGCCGGCCACGGCGACCTACAATCCAATCTTCGTCAATTTCGGCACCATCTCCACCCCGAGCCAGCTGGCCAGCCTCAAGAAGCAGGCCGTGGACGCCACCGGGAAACCCAACGGACCGCTCGTGGACATCGTGACCGGAAAACCCATCGGCACCGGGGCGGCCGCGCTGACCAAGCTGCCGGAACCCTGGCAGCTCGATTACAGCAGCTTCAAGCTGGTGGATGTCGACTACTCCAAGACCCTCGGCGAGGACTACTACCAGGCCGACGTCTACGACTTCTTCCTGGACACGATCAACGATGGGAACGAGCGGCTGACGATGCGCAACCAGCTCTTCTACCATTTCTACAACCAGGTGAAGGATGGTCGGAACCCCTTCTCCCAGATCCAGGAGCCCTCGGTGTTCGAGGAGAAGTTCGTCATCACCCACGATGCGGACTGGATGCCCTCCTGGTGGGACGCGAAGTTCCTCGCCTCACCCAACGTGCGGTTCACCGACACCTATCGCGAGAACACCACGAACTCGGACTTCGACCAGCGCCGGGACCTGATGTCGGGCCCGGCCGGCGGATACCGTCCCAACGACACCTTTTACAGTTTCCTCGACCGACCGGGCCTCGACGGGAGCGCGATCACCCAGATCAACAGCTCCAAATACTGGGAGTCCGGCGTCGGCCTGCTCACCGACCAGACCTTCCTCGACAAGCTCAACCTGGTGGCGGGAGGCCGCTTCGACCACGTGGCGGGCGACCACTACGAGCCGGCCGGCGTCTTCCGCGGCAAGAATGCCGGCAACATCGGCACCACGGCGGCCCTCGACCAGCGCCTGACCTCGACCGGCACCTACACCTCGGGCCACGACAGCGCCATGAGCTGGAACGGCAGCGTGAGCTATGGGCTCCCGTACAACATCCGCCCCTACTTCACGGTCGCCCAGCAGGCCGCGCTCATCGTCGACGCCTCGGACGCCTCGGTGGCCAGGAACACCTGGCTGAGTGGCGCCTTCGGCAGCTCCGAACTGCACGAGGCCGGCATCAAGACTTCCCTCTTCAAGGACAAATTGTTCCTGACCGTCGCGGCCTTCAGGCAGTCGCGGATCGCCTTCACGCAGGGGGATGCCGAGGCCTCGGTCGACAAGACGGAGTCCCAAGGCATCGAGACGGAGGTCCGATGGGCACCCACCCGCAACTTCAGCCTCGTCGGCTCGGTGGTGTTCAGCAAGGCGCGGTTCCTCGAGGGTTCCGACCAGACGGTCCGCATCAACGGCCGCTACGCCGGGTTCTCCGACGTGGTGGACCCCGCAACCGGTCAGGTGCTCGTGCCGGCCGAGGCCTTCGGATGGGGCGGCGTCCCGCAGGTGCGCATCCTTGGGGGCGACGTCTACCCGGAGGTTCCCGGCAACCCCGACAAGGTGGTCAACCTGTTCGCCACCTACACCCACGACAGCGGTGTCGGCACGTCGTTCGGCGTGACCCACCAGGGAGGGTTCGCCGCCGACCGGACCCTGCTCTGGGTGCTGCCAGAGGCGACGGTGCTCAACGCATCCCTCTTCTATTCTCGGGGCAAGTGGAGCACCAAGCTCGACTTCAACAACATCACGGACGAGCTCTTCTTCGTCCGGGGTCCCAACAACGGGATGATCGTGGGGGTGCGCCAGCCCTTCAACGTCGAGTTCACCATCGCCCGGGCGTTCTGAGGATCCCCATGAAAACCACCTCGACCGGGGCAGCCCGACGGATGGCGACCGAAGCGACGGGGCCGGGCCGGCTGGACCGGCGGGTGTTCCTCCAGCGGGCCGCCGGTGGAACCGGCGTCGCCGCCGCGGCCTTCCTGGGCCTCGGGCGCACCCACGCCGCGCAGCCCGTCACGAGCCCGGAGCCCAAGGGCACCGGACTGACCCACCTGTCGGCCACCGGTCTGGCCACCATGATCCGGGCAAAGAAGGTCTCCTCGGTCGAGGTCGTGACCGCCTTCCTGCGGCGCATCGAGGCCGTGAACCCGAAGCTCAACGCCGCGGTGGCGCTGTGCGCGGATCGGGCCCTCGACGAGGCGCGGAAGGCCGACGCCCTGCTGGCCCGGGGAGAGGTGCGAGGGCCGCTGCATGGCGTGCCCATGACGCTCAAGGACTCGATCGATGCCGAGGGGGTCGTCAGCACCGGCTGCACCCTCGGGCGCAAGGGCTTCGTGCCGAAGGCCGACGCGACCGTGGCGGCCCGACTGCGTGCCGCCGGCGCGATCCTGATGGGCAAGACGAACACGCCGGAGTTCACCATGGGCTCCTTCACGGACAACCTCGTCTATGGCCGGACCAACAACCCCTACGACCTGACCCGCATCCCCGGCGGCAGCAGCGGCGGATCCGGGGCGCTGGTGGCGGCCGAGGGAACCCCCTTCGACATCGGCTCGGACACCGGCGGCAGCATCCGCTCGCCATGCCACTTCAACGGCGTGGCCGGCATCAAGCCCACCCAGTGCCGCGTGCCCCGAACGGGCCACATCGTCGACCTGCACGGGATCTTCAACACGCGCACCCAGCTCGGCCCCATCGCCCGCCGGGTGGAGGATCTCGACCTGATCCTGAGGATCATCATGGGGTCGGACTTCATCGACAGCCATGTCGCCGACGTGCCGCTGGGACCGGTCGATGCCGTGCGGCTGAAGGACCTCCGCCTGGCCTTCTACACGGACGCCGAGGGTCACCACCAACCGTCCCCGGAGACCGTGGAAATGGTCGGCCGCGTGGTCCGCTCGCTGGCCGGCTCGGTGGCCACCGTGACCGAGAGCGCCCCACCCGCCATCGCCGAGGGGTTGTCCATCATGCAGCAGGCACGCGACGCCGGGGGCGGCAGCCACATCACCCGCACCGCGGGCCGGTCGGGGACCACCCGGCTCTTCCCCAAGGTGCAGGAACGGGTCACCGGCAAGGTGCGGCCGGCCTCGGAGTTCACCTTCCTGCTCGAGGAGGAGGACCGCATCCGGAAGCTGCAGCTCGGCTGGTTCAAGGACCACGACGTGCTCATCTGTCCGGTGCACGCCCACGCCGCGCCCCTGCACGACGCCCCGAACCCCAGCCGCGCCAGCTATCGCACCATCTACAACCTCAACGGCTGGCCCGCCGGGGTCGTTCGCGCCGGCACCTCGCCAGAGGGCCTGCCGATGGGCATCCAGGTGATCGGGCGGCCCTGGCGGGAGGATGTCGTGTTCGCCGTGCTCTCCGCGATCGAGACGATGACCGGCGGTTGGAAGACCCCGCCCAACCTCGCCGCCTGACCGAACCCACCGCTCCCCTCCCACGCCCCACACCCGAACCCCATGAGCGCCCGGATCCCTCCTCCTCGAACGACCCTCCCAGGCGACCCCGGCCGCCGGCGATTCCTTGCCGCCGGCGGGCTCACCCTCGGAGCCCTGGCCACCGGGGCCCGCGGACTCCGGGGCGCATCACCGGCGGCGACCCCGTCGCCCGAGGACCTCGTGACCTGGTCCGTCACCCGGCTGGCCGAGGCGATCCGGACCCGCAAGGTCTCCTGCGTCGAGGCGACCCAGGCCTACCTGCGCCGCATCGCCGTCGTGAACCCGAAGATCAACGCCGTGGTGACCCTCTGCGAGGAGCGGGCGCTGGCCGAGGCCCGGGCGGCGGACGAGGCGGTGGCCCGGGGGGCGGTGCTGGGACAGCTCCACGGCGTCCCATTCACCATCAAGGACTCGCTCGAGACCGCCGGGGTCCG
>JBIKMQ010000240.1:0-4611 GCA_044359215.1 Candidatus Chromulinivoraceae bacterium | reverse complement strand
CGAAGTCGTAGCGGTGGTACGGCCGGTTGTCCCCGCCGAAGTAGGGCCAGCCGAAGTTGCCGGCAGCCCGGGCCTGGTTGATCTCGTCGAAGCCCGCCGGGCCCCGCTTGTCGTTGGGGCCGCCGGCGTCGGGCCCGACCTCGCCCCAGTAGAGGTGTCCGGTCGCGCGGTCCACGCTGATGCGGAAGGGGTTGCGGTTGCCCATCACGTAGATCTCGGGCCGTGTCCTGGGCATTCCCTCGGGGAAGAGGTTGCCGGCGGGGATCGTCACCGAGCCGTCCGGCTCGGGGTGGATGCGCAGGATCTTGCCCCGCAGGTCGTTGGCGTTGGAGGCCGATTTCTGGGCGTTCCAGGGGTCGCGTCCGGGGCGCTCGTCGATCGGGCTGTACCCGTCGGACTCGCCGGGATGCGTGTTGTCGCCCGTGGCCGCGTAGAGGTTGCCGGCGGCGTCGAAGGCCAGTGAGCCGGCCGAGTGGCAGCACTGGTCGCGCTGGGTGGGAATGCTCAGCAGCACCTTCTCGCTGGCGAGGTCGAGGGTTCCGTCCCGCAGGGTGAAGCGGGAAACCCGGTTCACGCCGGTCTTGTGCCCGTCCGCGTCGACGGGCGTTTCCGGCACGGAATAGAAGAGGTAGATCCACGAGTTCCGGGCGAATTTCGGGTCCAGGGCGATGCCCAGCAGGCCGTCCTCCAGCTCGGTGTAGACCTTGAGGGTGCCGGCGACCGTGGTGGCCCGGGTCTTGGGGCTCCAAACCTTGAGCAGGCCGGCCCGCTCGATGAAGAAGACCCGCCCGTCCGGGGCGAGGGCGATCTCCATGGGGTTCACGACCGTGTCCTCGGGCTGGCCGTCGCCATCCTGGTCCCGGTCGGTGTCGAGGATGACCTTGTGGAAGGCGCCGTCGACCTGGGGACCCGACGGCTTCGGGCTGGGCTTGGGGTCGGCCCCACGGAGGTTGTGGCTCGTCCCGAGGACGATCAGGCCGAGGGCGGCCGCCTGCGAGAGGGCGGCGAGGCGGCGGGGCAGGGGAGACGGAGGCGTCGGCGCGAGGGACATCGTGCGTGCAGTCAACCGGAGTCCTGCCGTCGAGGCAGTCTTTTTTGACGCCCCCCGGAGGGCCCATGCCGCACGAGGCGTTGCGGGGTCGCCGCAGGCTCAGGAGGTCCGGTGCCCGGGGTGGCCGCACTGCGCCTCGTGCCGGAGCGCGTGGTCGATGAGCGTCAGGGCCGTCATCGACTCGACCAGCGGGACCGCCCGGGGCAGCACGCAGGGGTCGTGGCGGCCCCGTCCGCGCAGCGTGGTGTTCTGGAGGTGGATGTCGATCGTGTCCTGCGGGTGCATCACGGTGGCGACGGGCTTGAAGGCCACCCGGAAGTGGATCGTGGCTCCGTTGGAGATGCCTCCCTGGATGCCGCCCGAGCGGTTGGTGGGCGTGACGATGCGGCCGTCGACGTTGCGGAAGGCGTCGTTGTGCTCGCGGCCGGTGAGCAGCACGCCCTCGAAGCCCGAGCCGATCTCGAAGCCCTTGGTCGCCGGCAGCGAGAGCATGCCCTTGGCGAGGTCGGCCTCGAGTCGGTCGAAGACGGGGTCGCCCCAGCCCACCGGGACGTTGCGGGCCACGCCCAAGATGATCCCGCCCACGCTGTCGCCCTCGCCACGACGCTCCTCGATGAGGCGGATCATCGCCGGCGCGGCCTCGGCGTCGGGGCAGCGCAGGATGTTCGACTCGATCGCGGCAGCCGTGACGGTCTCGGGGTCCACCACGGCCTTGAGGTGCTGCACCTGCGTCACGCAGGCCAGGACCTCGACCCCCCAGAACTCCCGCAGGAGCTTCTTGGCGATCGCCCCGGCGGCCACCCGGCCGATGGTCTCGCGCGCCGAGGTGCGGCCGCCGCCGGGCCAGGCTCGGTGGCCGTACTTGGCATGGTAGGTGTAGTCGGCGTGGGATGGGCGGAACTTCTCGGCCATCTCGTTGTAGGCCTCGGAGCGGAAGTCCTCGTTCTTGACCCACATCGAGATCGGCGTGCCGAGGGTCAGGCCCTCGAAGGTGCCGGAGAGGATCTTCACCGTGTCGGTCTCCTTCCGGGGGGTGACGATCGAGGACTGTCCCGGCCGGCGCCGGTCGAGGTCGGGCTGGATGTCCGCCTCGGTCAACGGCAGGCGCGGCGGGCAGCCGTCGACGACCACCCCGACGCCGCCGCCATGCGATTCGCCCCAGGTGGTGATGCGGAAGAGGTGTCCGAACGTGTTGCCCATGACGGGTGGAATCCTTGCGCCGAACGGCCGGTCGGAGGAAGGGCAAACGCGCCGCGGGCGGGTGCGGCCGGTTGACATCGGCCCGGTGGCTTGGTGGGCTGGTCTGCACGATGCTCCGAATCCACCTGCCCTTGATCGTCCTGGGTGCCGCGATCGCCCTCGCGGTTTCGCCCGCCGCCGCCGACACCTTCCAGCCCGAGCCTGGATTCGTCTCCCTGGTGCCCGGCAAGGACCTGAGCGGCTGGAAGTACCAGCCCTCGGAGACCTTCGACGGCAAGACCGAGTCGAGCGACGGGCGCTACACGGCGCGGGACGGGCAGATCGTGGTGAACGACTACGTGCCATCCAAGGGGCCGCACCTGCGCCAGTTGTGGACCCGGCGGGAGTTTCCCAAGGATTTCATCCTGCGCCTGGAGTTCCGGGCCTCGACCAATGCCGACAGCGGGATCTTCCTCCGCGGGCCGCAGCTCCAGTGCCGCGACTACCTCGTGGCCGGCCCGTACAAGCAGCTCAAGAAGTACAAGCCGCAGGACTGGAACCGGATCGAGGTGGTGGTGACGAACAACATCGCCCACTGCACCTGCAACGGCGAGGTGCTCGAGGCCGCGCTCAAGCTGCCGGCGACCGGGCCGATCGGGCTGGAGGCCGACCGGGGCCAGATGGAGTACCGCCGGATCCGGGTCCAGGAACTGCCGGCACGGTAGCCTGCGGCCGGGCCGACGCGGCCTGCGACGTCGGGACAGGCTGCGCCCGCCCCGGGACGCCCCCATCGGCACGATCCGGCCCTGTTCGCCCCTGTTCGGCCCGGGCCCGGGGCGTTTTTCGCTGTTTCCTCGCCGGCGGGCCGCGCCCACGATGTGCGGCGTGACGCGACGGACCCTCCTCGGTCGCCTGGCGCGGCGGTTGTCGCCCGGCGAACTGGTCTTCACCCCGGAAACCCTGGCGGCGCATGCCGGTGACAAGTGGTTCGCCTCGCACCCGCCCGAGGCGGTGGCGTTGCCCAAGTCGGTGGAGTCCGTCTCCCGGATCCTCGCCTTCGCCACCAACCACCGCATCCCGGTGACCCCACGCGGTGCCGGGCACGGCTACGTCGGCGGTTGCGTGCCGGTGCAGGGCGGCATCGCCCTCTCGGTGGCCGGCATGGACCGGATCGTGGAGATCAGCGCGCGCGATTTCGTGACGGTGGTGCAACCCGGCGTGAAGACGGCCCGGTTGCAGGAGGCCGTCGAGCGGCAGGGTCTGTACTACCCCCCGGACCCGGCCAGCCGGGCCGACTGCTCGATCGGGGGCAACATCGCCACCAACGCCGGCGGGCCGCGCTGCCTCAAGTACGGGGTGACGCGCGATTACGTGCTCGGCCTGGAGGTGGTCCTCGCCGACGGCACGATCACCCGGCTGGGTGCCCGCACCCACAAGAACAAGACCGGTTTCGACCTGCACCGGCTCTTCGTGGGCAGCGAGGGGATGCTGGGTGTGGTGACCGAGGCGACCCTCAAGCTGCTGCCGCTTCCGGCCTACCGCGCCTGCCTCGGGGTCGGGTTCCCCGACATGAAGACCGCGGCCCGGGCCATCCGCGCGCTGTTCGAGGCCCGGTTTCTTCCCAGCGCGCTCGAGCTGGCCGACGGCTTCACGGTCGAGGCGGCCCGCCGCCGCACCGGCTCGCGGATGCTCCGGGGCGCCGGGGCCCTGATGATCGTGGAGCTCGACGGCCGCGAGCGCGGCGTCCGCTCGGAGATTGCCGAGTTGGCCCGTCTGCTGGCGGAGTTCCGGCCCACGTTCGTCCAGCGCGGGCTGGGGCCCGAGGGATGCGAGCGGTTCTGGAAGCTGCGCCGGGAGTTCAGCTACTCGCTGCGCGACACCGGCCTCACCAAGCTCAACGAGGATGTCGTGGTGCCGAGGGGCTCGCTCGAGGCGCTGTTCCGCCTCGGCGCCTCGCTGCAGAAGCGGCACGGCATCCGGGTGGCCTGCTTCGGGCACGCCGGCGACGGCAACATCCATGTGAATCTGATGCTCGACGAGTCGGTGCCCGCCCAGCGTGCGGCCAGCGACCGGGTCCTCGACGAGCTGTTCCGTGGCATCGTGGCCCTCGGCGGCAGCATCACCGGCGAGCACGGCGTCGGCCTGGCCAAGCAGCCCTGGTGGTCCCTCGCCGTGTCACCAGAGTCCGACGCCCTGCACCGCCGCGTGAAGACCGCCCTCGACCCCGCCCGCATCCTCAACCCGGGCAAGTTCCTCGGCTGAACGCCCCCCTTCCCTGACCCCCTCCCTCTCGGTTTCTACAGGCGCGGGTTCATCTGCATGAGCAGGCGGCGCTGCAGGTCCTCGGCCGGGTTGACCCCGCTGAGCTTGAGCTTGGTGTG
>JBIKMQ010000239.1:0-4624 GCA_044359215.1 Candidatus Chromulinivoraceae bacterium | reverse complement strand
CTTGTCGAGATCCTTCTTGGAGTAGTTGGTCACCTGGCCCTTGCGGCGGAGGATGATTTTGTTCTTGTCGGCCCGCGGGCTGAAGCCGGAGCCCAGCGCAATCGCGTCCATGATGTCGATGGGCTTGTCGGCGGGGATCTCCTTGCGGCCCGGCATCACGAAACTTCCGGTGATGTTGATGTACTGCTTCACATACTCGGCCACCTCGACGGAGATGGCCGGCTTGATGATGTAGTCCTTGTCCAGCATCGCGTAGAGCTCTTGGCGAACCTCGGCCACGGTGCGGTTGGTCACCACGACCGGATCCAGCAGCCAGTAGGTGATCTTGCCATCCGAGGGCACCCGGATGTTCTGCTTCATGTCCAGCTCATCGGCCACGTTGATGACGAGGACGTCGCCGGAGACCAACCGGCGGACGGAATCCTCTGCACGGCCCAAGAGGCCCACGAGGATGCCGCAGACCCAGAGGGAGACTTGCCACTTCAATCGACTCTTCATGTTCAGTAACCAATCTGTACGCTGAGCAGGACGCGGTGGGCATCGTAGCTCGGCAGGAAAACATCCTTCAACCCCGCATCCGCGAAGTCGATGGTGTAATTCTCGTAGGAGTAGTTCATGCCGAAACGCAACCAGCGCCGGGGCATGTAGGTGAGGCCGCCCGTGAACGAGGTCATCGCGTCGTCGCGCCGATAGTCCAAGGTTCGGTAATTGAGCGCCCGGACACCGGTGCCCGGAATCGGATCGTAGGCTCCACCAAGGCCCAGCAGCGAGTCGAAGGCCCCGTTCTGGCGGGAGATGCCCCCGGTCACCAACCAGGTGCCGGTGGTTCCGAGCAGTTGCTGGACATTGAACATGGCCGTGTCGTAGGTCACGCCCTGGCGGGCGATCTGGGCCGCGTTGTCCGTCCGGCGGGTGTAGCCGAGCGAGAACTTGGTGGTCTCGCGGAAGGCATAGCTCACCGAGACATTGGCCGCCGGGATGGAGAACGATGCCCCGGGGATGTCCGGGAAATCGCGGATTTCGTAGCCACCGCCGACCGTACCCTCGATGCGTTCGGTGAACTGACCGCGCACGCCGACGAAACCGCCATACACATGGGAGGTCGGGATGAAGCCCAAGGCAGGGGTTCCCCGGATGAAGTCCGTCAGGCCGTAGCCCCCCTCGACAAAGACGAAGATCCGGTCGGTCGGCTTGTAGCTCGCCCCGAGGTTGCCGCGCCACCCATCGTTGCCGTAGAGGTTGACCTTCTCGTAGTTGATGTAGTTGTACGATCCGCTCAGGTAGACGTCGGTCTTGTCGGTGCTGTCGTAGGTGACCCGGCCGGAGGTGGCGTGCGTCCAGCGGTCCACCAGCGTCTGGCCGAGGTTCACCCAGCCCCCCATGAACGAAGACATGAACTCCGTGCGGTGGGTTCCCTCCATCCTCAGGCGGCTGAGATTGTCGTACTTGCCCGAAAGCTCGATGCGGTGCATGGGCGCCGGCGACACGCCGAGGTCGAAGTACCGGGTGTTGTCGCTGTGGTATTCAAGGCTCAGCGAGTTGGCCGGGTCGGATCCTGTCTGGAACTTGACGCCCGGCGACACGGTGCCGATGAGGTCACCGACCTTCCGGTTGAGGGTGAAGCGGTTGGTGGAGAACCCGGCCAGGATGGAGGTGGCCGTCGGCGGAGCCCCGGGCGGAAGCGCCACCGCCGGGGGCGGATACACCGACGCGGAGAAAACCGGTGACGCGGCGATGCGTTGGCTGAACAAGGGGTCGCTATAGACCTGCCGCTGCAGCAAGCCTGTGTACGCCGCCGGTGGCACCCCGAAGCCTGGCCGGTATTGGTACCCCCCGTTCGCCTCGGTGATGGTGTAGGCCGGATTCCCTGGCGTGATGTACTCCACCGAAGGCACCTCACCCGCCGAGAACACGTTGTTGTTGTACATCAGGTTGATGTCCAACTGGGGCTGGATGCGTACCCCGCGGACCTCATACGACATCCATCGGTCGATCTGGTAGGCCTCGATGCCCGAGCCCTCTTCGGCGGCGGATGCCGGCATGGCCACCAGCGACGCCAAGGCCGCGGCTCCCCATGGCATGGAGCGGATGGATGTGGCTCGTGTTCGCATGTGACAACGGATCCTCTGGCCCGGGATGGAAACGACCGCGGGACGGGCCGCTCAAGCAAGGTTGCCGACGGCCCGCCGCGACGCATGGTCTGCATCCCGGTTCCACCAAAGGCTGCGCGAAATGGATTGGGTGTGTAAAACGATTATTCCGCCGCTCCGCGGGCCGGAGGCTTGGGATCTTGGGCTCTGCCCACGAAGCCGATTCTCCTGGCACGCCACATCGGCCTGATCACCCGAAGCGCTCACCGGTCGGGATTCCGGTCCAGGTGATCGCCCGGCGGCAACTCGTCGAAGCCTTCGAAGTCGCCGGGACGCAGCTCGCGGCTTATCCGGTGCTCCTCACCCAGCCACCCGCCGAGGTCCAGCAGGCGGCATCGGTCCGAGCAGAATGGTCCGGCCGGCCCGGCAAGCCACGGCCCCCGTCGACGACAATGCGGGCAGGACACCTCCGGGGGCGGGGGGCTCGGGTTCATCGGTTCAGCCAGCGCAGGATGAGGCTGAGCACCAGGCTCAACACCAGACAAGTGACGATGGGGACGTGGAACGAGAACCCGGGACGTTCGATCACGAGGTCGCCCGGCAGGCCTCCCCGGGACGGTTGCCACCACCGGATCAGCGCGCCAAGGACGATCAACATCGCCCCGACGATCATCAGTTGCTTCCCCAGCACCGGACCCATGCGAAGAACCATGCCCGAGCCGCGCCCATCCGTCCAACCAACTGCCACCCCGCGTCGCCGCCCAAGACCGCCCCCCGCCGACGGGCACGGTCCATGAGAATGCACCACCCGCTGCGCCCATTTTTTGAAAAACCGTGCCGCCCGGCCCTGCACTTGCTAACCTTGGGCACTCAAGACGCTATGAGCTACGACACCGATTTGCTGCGCGGGATCCTCAAGGCCGCCGTTGAAGGCGGAGCCTCCGACATCCACATCAAGGTGGGATCCCCCGTGGTGTTCCGGATCAGCCGCCAACTCATCACCATCGACGCCCCCACCCCCACCGTGGAGTGGATGGACAAGATCCTGACCGCGATGGTGCCCGCCCACGCCCGCCGCCGCATGGACGAGGAGCGCGAGGTGGACTTCAGCTACTACGAGCCCGGCGTCGGCCGCTTTCGCACCAACGTCTTCCAGCAGCGGGGCACCTTCGCCCTGGCCATGCGCTACGTGAAGACCCAGGTGCCCAGCTTCGAGGAACTGGGACTGTTGCCCATCATCCGGACCATCGCCGCCTCCCCGCGCGGCATCGTGCTGGTGGCGGGCACCACCGGGTCAGGCAAGTCGACCACGCTCGCGGCGATGATCGAGCACATCAACGCCAACTTCAAGAAGCACATCGTCACCCTGGAAGACCCGATCGAGTTCGTCTTCGAGGACAACCAGTCGGTGGTCGAGCAGCGTGAGATCGGCCTCGACACCAACAGCTTCCAGGCCGGCCTCAAGCACGTGCTCCGCCAGGATCCCGACATCATCATGGTCGGCGAGATGCGCGACGCGATCTCCTTCCAGGCCGCCATCAGCGCCGCCGACACCGGGCACCTTGTGCTCTCGACGCTGCACACCCAGAACGCCTCGCAGTCCATCGGCCGCATCCTCGACTTCTTCAAGCCCGACGAGCGCGAACAAATCCGCCGGCAGCTGGCCGCCACCCTCCGGGCGGTTGTCTGTCAACGCATGGTCGGCACGACCACCGGTGGTGTCACCCCGTCCCTCGAGATCCTCATCAACACCCCCACGGTCCGGAAGATGCTCGAGGAGAACCGTCTGGAGAAGGTCGGCGCCGCCATCGAGACCGGCCGCGAGGATGGCATGCAAAGCTTCAACCAGGCGCTCTACGACCTGGTCAAGGCCGGCAAGGTCAGCGAGAAGGAAGCCCTCGGGAAGGCCAGCAACCCGCAGGCACTGGAGATGATGTTCAAGGGCATCTTCCTCGACGAGGGCCGCCGCATCCTCTCGTAAGCCGCCGGGTCCGTGCCAACCGGTCCGGAGGACCACCGGACTCCAACCGGTCCAAAAATCCAACCGGTCCAGATCCCGACATTGCGGCCACCAGCCTGGACTGTAGGCTTCCCCCATGCTGCCCATCCTTGCCATCGGGCTGGTCTTCCTGGGTTGTGGGATCTTCCTGGCCCACCGGATGTCCAAGCGGGACGACGGGCAGATGTTCGACCCACGGGACCGGGTGATCATCACCCTCGCGGTGGTGCTGCTCCTCGGTGCCGCGGCCAAGACCGTGGTGGGAGGCGGCGCGTCGGCCGGCATCTTCCTGCTGGTGCTCGTCATTCCGACGGGCGTGATCCTCTCGTACATCTGGCTCCCTGCGGCCGTGGACGCACTGCTGAGCGGCTTGACCGGGGCGATGACGGGCGGGAACCAGCCGGTGGAACCCAAGCCCTTCTATTTCCGGGCGCTGGCCATGCGCCGGAAGGGCAAGTTCTCCGAGGCCCTGGTCGAGATCGACGCCGAGTTGGTGAAATTCCCGGGCAACCTCGAGGGGATGTGCCTGAAGGCG
>JBIKMQ010000238.1:0-4639 GCA_044359215.1 Candidatus Chromulinivoraceae bacterium | reverse complement strand
TCGGAGAGGACCGTCTCGTTGTGGACCAGGTCGCCCAGGACCGTCACCGGCCCGGCGGCCGACCGCTCGTGCGCCAGTTCGATGGCGTCGCGGACGCCGAAGCACATGCCCATCGCTTCTGCTCTCAGGATTGTCATAAGAAACTTTGCGTCACAAAGTGTCAGGGTGCAAACCATGGTTTCTGTTCAAAAAGAATCAAGTCCCCGGCGCAGGTTTCCGGTACTGGGACACGATCTGCTCGAGGTGCCCGAGGTATTCGGTGAAGGCCCTCCGCCCGGAATCGGTGAGCGTGCAGGTGGTCTGGGGACGGGTGTCCCCGGAGGATTTGGTCAGCGCCACCACCTGCGCCTCCTGCAGGATGCGCAGGTGCGAGGTCAGGTTGCCGTCGGTCATGCCCAGCAGGTTTCGGAGGTCGGTGAAGCTCAGGGAGGGGGTGGCCGACAGGGCGGAGACGATCGCCAGGCGGGCCTTTTCATGGATGACCCGGTCCAGGTTGGGGAACGGCTCCGGGTTCACGCGGCGGGCGTCTTCGGTTTCGCCTCCGTCCAGCGCAGGTAGAGACCATAGGCGAGGTGTCCCCCGCCGAAGGTGAGGGTCATCACGGCATGGGCCATGCGGATGGACGGTTCGATCTGGTGCGGATTGGCCGCCGAGAGGGCGCTGAGCAATCCGGCGATCACGAAGCCCCAGCCGAAGAGACGCATGCCCCGGGGCATGAAGAACCCCGCCGAATGCACCGCGCAGCCATAGAGGACCAGCCACAGCGGAGGCAGCGCCACGGCAATCATGGCGCCTTCCTGATGGATGTTCACCAGGGGGCCCACCACGGCGGTGCCCGCGAAGAGGGCGGGCATGAGGGCCGAGGCCACCCGCCGGGCCGGGGGCGTCCAGAACGGCTCACCGGCCGCGAAGGCCTGGCGTCGCATGAGCAGGAAGGCCGTGGAGGTGCACCAGACACCGACGCCCATCCAGTAGAAGGCGAAGGATCGGGCCGTGTCGCGGATCAGCCACGGCGCCAGCAGTCCGGCGGCCGTCCCGATGGCGCCCACGGCGATCATGACCGGGGCCAGCGCCCGCCGGTAGGTCGACGCCCGCTCCATGAGGGTTCGGATGGTCTCGAGCTGTTCGCGGGCCGTCGTTGGATCCACGGCCACGACAGTCGAGTCCGGGCCGGCCGCGTCAATCCCGGAGTCGGGAACCCGGTCCAACGGCCCGAAGTGCGATGCAATCCGACCTTGACGGGATTGCCATGGGCGCCCTACCGTTCCTGACCGTTAGGAACTTTCTGTCGGCCTGTGCCGACATGCACGAGTCGGTTCAACACCGGCTTTTTTGTTACCCCGGTTTCCGGGAACGGCTGACGACTATGAACGCGGAGATTTTGGCGGTGGTGGAGTACTGGGAGAAGGAGAAGGGCATCCCCAAGGATGTCCTGCTCGGTGCCATCCAGGAATCCCTGATGCAGGCCGCCAAGAAGGCGGTCGGACCGGCGCGGGAGCTGCGGGTCTCCATCGACGGCCGCTCTGGCGACATCAAGGCTTGGGCCAAGCTGGTGGTCGCCGAGAAGGTCCTCTCCAAGCACGACCAGATCACCGTGTTCGACGCCCGCCGTGCCGGCCACGCCGAGGCCAAGGTGGGCGACGAGATCGAGGTCGAGGTCACCCCGGCCGGTTTCGGCCGCATCGCCGCCCAGTTCGCCAAGCAGGCGATGATGGCCCAATTGCGCCGCGCCGAGAAGGCGATGGTGTACGACGAGTTCAAGGACCGGGTCGGCGAGCTGGTCAACGGCACGGTCCGGCGCTTCGAGCGGTCCGACGTGGTGCTCGACCTCGGCAAGTTCGAGGCCATCATGCCCAATCGCGAGCGTGTGCCGACCGAGGAATACCAGATCGGCGAGCGCATCCGCTGCTACGTCAAGGCCGTGGAGCAGACCCCGCGGGGGCCCGAGATCGTGCTGTCGCGCGCGGACCCCAATTTCGTCATCAAGCTCTTCAAGGTGGAGGTCTCCGAGATCGGCGACGGCACCATCGAGATCAAGGGCATCGCCCGCGAGCCTGGCTTCCGCACCAAGCTCGCCGTGTTCTCCCGCGACCCCAAGGTCGACCCCGTGGGCGCCTGCGTCGGCCTGCGCGGCCAGCGGGTCAAGAACATCGTCCGCGAGCTCAACAACGAGAAGGTCGACATCATCCCCTGGTCGCCCGACATCCGGAAATACGTCGAGAACGCCCTGGCCCCGGCCAAGCTCAAGACCTTCGATGTCGACGAGGTTCGCAAGCGGGTGCTGGTGCACACCTCGGCCGACCAGCTCTCGCTGGCCATCGGCAAGCGTGGACAGAACGCCCGCCTCACCTCGCGGCTCACCGGTTGGAGCATCGACATCGAGGCGGAGGCATCCGTTCTCCCGGGCTTCGACCAAAAGGTTGCCGACGCCGTCAGGGACTTCGCCTCCGTGCCCGGGATCTCCGAGGAGCACGCCCGCATCCTGGTCACCACGGGCTTCCACAGCCTGGAGGACGTCGTCCAGCAGATCGGCATCGAGGATCTCCAGTCCATGGAGGGAATCGGGCAGGATGCAGAGTCCATCCTCGAGGCCATCCGCGGAGAGATTACCCGTCGTGCCGCCGGGGGCGAAGGCCCCGGGGTCCACTGACCCAGAAACGTCCGGGAACCCCCGGATCGCAGACCGGGAAATCCCGGTGGTCCATCACCAAGCCGTATGCCCGTTCGAATCTACGAGATCGCCAAGAAGCTCAACCTTGAGAGCAAGTTTGTGCTCAACAAGGCCAAGGAACTGGGCATCGCCGCGGCCAAGGTCCCGTCGAGCACCCTCGACAAGATCACGGCCGAGTTCCTGGAAGAGCAGTTGGCGCCGTTGGCCAAGCCGGTCGAACCGCCCAAGCCGGTCGAGGTGGTCCCGGTGACCATCATCCATGCGCCGCCCCCGCCCGAGCCGTCGCCGGCCGAGCCTGCGGCCATGGAGCCCGCCGCCGTGGTTCCCGTCGAACCGGCCGCCGTGCCGGTGGTGCCCGAGGTTCGGCTGGCGCCCCAGCCCGAGGCCATCGCCCCGGCTGCCGGAGGTCCCGGTCTTTCTGTCCCCGTCACCTCGGAATCCGGGCCGGCGGTTGCCCCGCAGGCCGAGGCGCCCACCGTCGCAGAGCCCCCACCGGCCGCCCCCGAAGCTTCCACGGCTCCGGTGGTCTCCCCGTCGGCGGCCGGCCCGGCCCCGGAAGCCCCGGCGTCGCCGGGTTCTGGTGCGACTCCTCCGGGCGCGGCCCCTGTCGCGTCGTCCCCTTCCCAGCCTCCTCCGGTGCAGACCGGCCAGCTGATTGGCCGCATCGACCTCAGCCAGTTCGGCTACGGTGGGCGCACCACCCGCGGGGTGAGTTCCCAGCCGCCCACCCGCCCCGGTGCCCCTGGCGCCCGGGATGATCGTCGTGGGCCCGGCGCCCCGCTTGCCGGTCGTCCAGGCATGGGTGCCCCGGCCGGCATGCGTCCTGGACAGCCACAGCGTCCCGGAATGCCCCCGAGGCCTGGGATTTCCCAAGCCCGCCCCGGAGCCCCCGGTGCCACCGGCTCCCGTCCGGCTCCGGCCCCGGCCCGTCCGCAGGTGGCCGCCGACGCGCCCACCATCGTCATGCGGCCCCCGATCGTCGTCCGGGAACTGGCCGAGCAGATGGGCAAGAAGCCCTTCCAGATCATCGGCGACCTCATGCAGATGGGGGTCTTCGCCACGGTCACCCAGACCATCGACGCCGAGGCGGCCATCAAGATCTGCGCCAAGCACGGCATCCGCTTCGAGACCGAGAAGCGCGACAAGGCGGCCCACGTCGTCAATGTCCCCAAGGAGGAGAAGCTCGAGCTCGACACCGAGGACAAGCCCGAGTCGCTGCGTCCGAGGCCGCCCGTGATCACCATCATGGGCCACGTCGACCACGGCAAGACCTCGCTCCTCGACGTCATCCGCAAGGCCAACGTCGCCTCGGGCGAGGCCGGCGGCATCACCCAGCACATCGGCGCGTACACCATCCAGTACCCGCATCCGAACACGGGCAAGCTCGAGAGCCTCACCTTCCTCGACACCCCGGGCCATGCGGCCTTCTCGGCCATGCGTGCCCGCGGCGCGAACGTCACCGACATCGTCGTGCTGGTCGTCGCGGCCAACGATGGTGTCATGCCCCAGACGCTCGAGGCCCTGTCGCACGCCCGGGCGGCCAAGGTCCCCATCATCGTGGCGGTCAACAAGTGCGACCACCCGAACTCCAACCCGATGAAGGTGCGCCAGCAGCTCCAGGACAAGGGCCTCGTGCCCGACGACTGGGGCGGCGACACGCTCTTCGTCGAGTGCTCGGCGCTCACCAAGAAGGGCATCGACACGCTCATCGACTCGATCCTCCTGCAGGCCGAGTTGCTGGAGCTCAAGGCCAACCCCGACCGCAACGCCAAGGGCAATGTCATCGAGTCGGGCGTCGAGGCCGGTGGCCCGGTGGCCACGGTCCTCGTCCGCAAGGGCACGCTGCGCATCGGCGACGTGATCATCTGCGGCGAGCACTACGGCAAGGTGCGGGCCATGATGAACGAGGAGGGTGTCCGCCTGAAGGAGGCCACCCCGTCGGTCGCGGTCCGCGTGCTGGGCCTCAAT
>JBIKMQ010000236.1:0-4661 GCA_044359215.1 Candidatus Chromulinivoraceae bacterium | reverse complement strand
CGGACCTCGATCTCGCCGGTCCGGTAGGTCTTCTGGAAATCCTGTAGCTGGATGACCGCTGGCATGGGCGTCTGGGGTCGATGGGATCGGAGGAGGTCCTGGGACGATCAGCGCCGCGCCCCGCCGAAGGGGCTGCCGAAGGGGTTGCCCGCCGGTGCGGTCGCGGTGGTCGCGGATGACTTGAGGGAGGTCACGATGACCTGGCCCGGCTCGAGACCCTCGAGGACTTCGGCCCCCGAGGCGTCGGTCATGCCCACCTTGACGGTGATGGCCTGGAGCACCGGCGCGGCGTCCGGCGCGGCCGCAGCGGGCGGTTGGACCACGTACACGGTCTTCAACGTGGGACCCTCGGCCTGCCGCGGCCGGGGCGAACCTCCGCCCATGCCGCCGCCCCCGCCCATGCCGCCCATGCCGCCGCCGCCGCCGCCGCCGCCCGGTCCTCCGCCCATGCCACCACCACCGGCCGCCATCATGGCGCGCATGCGCTCACGCATGGCCTGGTACTGGGCCTTCTGCTCGGGCGTCAGCGTCTCCTCGTACTTCTTGCGTTCGTCCTCGGTGGGTCGACGGCCCTCGGCGGTCCACGGCGCTGTGGGCAGGCCCTCCATGCCCGGCGGCCGCGAAGGCCGGACGATGTCGTTGGTGGACACCGTGTTGGTGGCCGCAAGCACGGTGACGCCGGCCGGCGGTGCGAAGCGGGTCGCCGAGGCGGGGATGCGCACCACGTTGGTCTTCTCCAGCGTGATGAGGGTGGCCGTGGCGGTCATGCCGGGGCGCAGGCGCAAGTCGCGGTTGTTGACGGCGACCACCGTGGTGTAGGTCACCACGTTCTGGTTGGTGGTGGGCGCGAAACGCACCTGACGGACACGGCCCTCGAACTTCCGGCTCGGGAAGGCGTCCACCGTGAACTCCACCCGCTGCTGCTCCTGCACGTTGCCGATGTCGGCCTCGCTCACGGCCAACTCGATCTGCATCTGCGAGAGGTCCTGGGCGATGAGGAACAGCGTGGGGGTGTTGAAGCTCGCGGCCACGGTCTGGCCGGCGTCGACACTGCGGGTCACCACCACACCGCTGATCGGCGCGTAGATGGTCGTTCGGTCGAGATCCACCTGAGCGCTTTCGACCGCCGCCTCGCGGGTCTTCACGCCCGCCTGGGCCTGCAGCAGCGCCACGTCGGCCTGCTGGAATTCGGTCTCGGAAATGAGCTTGGCCGCGTACAGCTCCTTGGCCCGCTTGGCGTTGAACTCGGCCAGCGCCAAGCCCGCCGTGGAATTGGCCAAGTCGGCCTTCGACCGGGCCAGGGACCGCTCGTAGGTGGCCGGATCGATCCGCGCCAGGACATCGCCCTCCTTCACGGTCGAATTGAAGTCGACCTTCATCTCGGTGATCGTGCCCGAGATCTGGGAACCCACCTGCACCTGGCGGATCGGCGCAATGCCGCCATTGGCGCTGACGCTCTGGACCATGTTGGTGCGGACGGCCGCCTCGGTCTTGAACTCGACCGGGGCGGGCTTCTTGAGCCGGTCGCAACCGAGACAGAGCCACAGCAGCGCCGGCAGCCAGGCCAGATGGACAGGACGGGGCGAACGGGAGGTTCGGCGGGAGGTCGGATTCATGGTCGGATGAACGGCAGTGGCGATCCACCGGAGGCTTCGTGGCGGATCGTCGGCGTGGGTGACCCTCCCATCGGCCGAGCGGTTACGCAAATCCGACAGTCCCGGCGACGATGAGCCACCGGCCGGGCCCCGGCCCGTCCGGACCGGAGGCCCTGAACCTGCAGCGGTGCGGCCGGGGTGTGCGACCCCGGCCTGCCACCGCGGAGCCGACCGCTCAGAGCGTCTTGATGCTCAGGTTGCGGAAGGCCACCGGATCGTTGTGCCCGGCAAAGCCGAAATGACCGCGGGGCCGGTCCTTGCCCGGATGCGGGCTGTTGGCCATGTAGTTGGTGATCTTCGACAGGTCGGCATCCAGGATGACGAACCCGTTGAGCTCGGTGCGGATGCGGCTGCCTTGGACGTAGGTCTCCTGGAAGTTCCACTCGCCGTTGGGGCGCTGGTATCCCTGGTGGGCCGCCGCCATGCCGTAAGCCCCGCCGTAGGCCTGACGCGGGTCGAGCTTGGAACCGGTCTTGGCCTCGTAGTCCTCGGCAAGCACCTGCAGTTCGGTCATCGCGACGTAGGCCGCATCACCGGAGCCCGGGTAGCGGATCGCGAAGCCGTTGTTGCCGGCGCTGGGCACCTGCACCTCGGCCCGGAACGCGAAGTCGGCGTACTCGGCCTGGGTGAAGAGCACGCCCCCCTTGCCCTTCTTGCAGCGGATCGCGCCGTCGACCACCTCGTAGTCGTTGATCGCGCCCTTCCAACCGGTGAGATCCTTGCCGTTGAAGATCGGCTGGAAGCCGGCCTTGCCGTGGCTGGCGAGGATCTGGTTGGCCTCTGCCGATCCGATCTCGCGGATGAACACGTTCTTCCAGCGGATCTCGCCGCCATGGGTCTGCAGCTGGATCGGGCCGCGGGCCGGGATGGGCTTCTTGCGGTCGTAGAAATTCTCCATGACCGCGTGCTGCACCACCGACTTTCCGTTGAGCCAGACGCTCACACGCGAACCGACCATGACGATGCGAAAGGAATTCCACTGGCCGAAGGGCTTGTCGGCCAGAACGAGCGGATCCTTGCCCGGGGCGCCCGGGGAATTGTTCCAGAGGCCGCCCGAGCCCTTGTCGGCTCCGAGGTTGAACTTGGCCTTCTCGGTGTAGTCCCAGATCTGGACCTGCGGCACGCCGCGCAGGTAGATGCCGGAGTCGGCCAGGGGCACGGTCTTGTACTCCAGGAGAAGCTCGAAGTCGCCGTAGTCCTTCTCGGTCGTGGCGTAGGCGCCGTTGCCGCCATTCACCAGCTCGCCATTCTCGACATACCAGTTGGGCTTGCCCGTCTTGGGATCGACCTGCGTCATCGTCTTCGTCCACTTGGCAATCTGGGCCGCCCGGTCGGCCTCGGGCATGGCCAAAAGCTTGCGGTGGTCGAAGGTGTCACCACCGCGGAACCCGGTCAGGTCGCGCCCGTTGAAGAGCTGCGAAAACCCCTGCGGCGGCTGGTTGAGTGCCTGGAGGCTGGAGCAGCCCCACAACCCGACCATGGCGGTGGCGGTGGTAGCGGTGGCGACGAATTGGCGACGGTTCAACGATGGATTCATGAGGAAGCTGCCCGTCGTGGTAATCCGGTTCGCCATCGGGGTCAACCGCGAGGCCGGCACGGACGCGGCAAATCGTGCGTGACCCGGAGGTGTGCCCGAGGTGTCGGCGCCGGCGTGGGTTTCATTTGCCCACCCCTCGGGTTTGGACTCAACCTTGGGCAGCGGATGTCACGACACGGAACCAAGATCGGCCCCTACACCCTTCACGAGGAGATCAATGCCGGGGGCATGTCCGAGATCTGGCTGGGCACCGATGCCTCCGGCAAGGCGGTGGCAATCCGCCTGATGCTCAACAACACGGCCTTCGCGTTCACCGAGCGCAAGCGCTTCCTGACCGGCTGCGAGACCCTGAGCGCCTGCCAGGACCAGAACCACATCATCGGTTACATCGAGCACGGAAAGATCGCCGGCGAGCTGGCCGTGGTGCTCGAGTACGTCGAGGGGGAGAACCTCAAGCTGCGCATGGCCACCGGAGACCCGGTGCTGGCCGAGAACATCGCCCAGGTGCTCATCGACTTCGCCGAGGCCCTGGAGGTCGTGCACGACCGGGGCTACATGCACCTCGACGTGAAGCCGGAGAACGTGCTGCTCACGCGCAATGCGAGGCTCAAGCTCATCGACTTCGATCTCGCCCGCCCGATCCCGAACCCGCCCCGCAAGCTCGACAAGAACCCCGGCACGCCCCACTACATGTCGCCGGAGCAGCTGGCCCGCGAGCCGGTGGACCACCGCGCGGACATCTGGGCCTTCGGGGTCAGCGCCTACGAGCTGTTGACCTTCCGCAAACCCTTCCCGGGCGAGTCCGCCGATGCCGTGTTCCGGGCCCAGCGCGACCGCTCCGACTTCATCGCGCCCCGGCAGATCAATGCCGACATCCCCGTGGCGCTGGAGAAAATCGTGCTGCGCTGCCTCGAGCAGGATCCTTCGCTGCGATACCCCTCGATGTCGGTGCTGACGCACGAGCTGCGCAAGGCCCTCTACGTTTGAGGGCCTGGATGGGTCCGCCGGCGCCGGTCAACGCGTCGATTTCGCGGCGGCGATGAGCTCCCAAAACTTCGGGTTTCCCTGCAACTGCTCGTCCTCGCCCGTGGGGAGGCTCGATCGGTAGAGGAAATCCTTGAGGGTGTTGCGGCTGAGGATGCGATGCACCACGACCCCGAGCGGATGTCGCTCGAAGTAGACGCGATAATCGCCAAGCCGGTAGCGCGTCAACGTCCGGCCCTGGCGCGACAGGCTGCCGAAGGCCCCGTCTTCCCGCAGCAACTCCGACGGCAGGCCGCGGAACTGTCCCAGCACCTGCAACTGCAGGTCCTTGGGCAACTTGGACAACTCGGCCGCGCTCGTCGGGTTGAAGATGATCTGGAAGGGCTGCATCCCGGCCAGAGGTTCGCCGCAGCCACCGGTGCTGTCGAGCGCCTGCGCGGGCCACATCGGGAGTGAGGCAAGGTCGCCGGAGGGATCTTGCGGGG
>JBIKMQ010000235.1:0-4662 GCA_044359215.1 Candidatus Chromulinivoraceae bacterium | reverse complement strand
CGGATCGATCACCTCGACGAACTGCAGGTAGGCCTTCTCGGCCTCGGCGTCGTCGGTGTGGCAGGTCTTGGCGATGTAGCGACGGGCACGCTCCTCGTCGAGGGCCGAGGACAATTCCCCGGCATCCAGCAGCCAGCGTTCGAGGGATTCCACGGTATCGCACCCGGAGGCCCGGGCGTCCAACCGGTCGAACAGGGGCGACACCGCCTCCCAATCGCCCAAGGCGAGGCCGGCCGGCACAAAACGCCGGGGGCGGTGGGGTGGCAGGTCTCCGAAGGGCAGCAGACTCATGGAGGCAGACCATGGAAACCATCGGCCCGGACCGCAAGTCCCGCCGAAGCTGGATTTTCCGCGTGCGCCTTGGCACGGGACTTTCTAGCCTTTGGACATGCTTATCTGGGTCGTCGCGGTCGTCTTGGTCGGCGGGTTTGGCCTGTTGGGCCACCAGGCCGGGGCCATTCGTTGGGGCATCGGCTTCGTCGGAGCCATCCTTGGCCTGGCGCTCACGGGCGTTCTCGGCGGTCCGGTGGGAGCCGGCCTGTCCATGATGGGAGTCAAGGATGTCGTCGATTTGGCCATCCTCCCGGGCGTGATCGTCTTCAGCCTCCTGACCCTGGTCTTCCTGGGTCTGGGCGTGGCGGCACACCGGCCGGTGGACCTCCATTTCAAGTACCGGTCCGATGAACCCACCCGGGCCGCCTTCGAGCGTACCAACCAGGCCCTCGGGCTGTTCGTCGGACTGATCTCGGGCATTTGCGTGCTCTTCGGCGTGGGGAACTACATCTACCGGCAGGGCTACCTCATCACCCAGGTGACCAGCGACACCGGCGAGGCCACCGCCATCCGCCACATCGCCCAGCTGCGCACCGAGATGGAATCCACCGGTTGGGCCCGGACCTTCGCCGCGATGGACAACCAACCGGCCAAGTACTACGAGGTCTCGGACATCCTCGGCATCCTCCACGCCAATCCCCTGGTGCAGGGCCGCGCCGAGAACTACCCGCCCTTCCTCGGGCTGGGATCGCAGGCCGAATTCGCCGAGATCGGCTCGGATGCCGAGTTCCTGAAGCTGATCCAGGGGAAGCCGGCGTTGTCCGCCGTGCTCAACCACCCGAAGGCCCAGGCCGTTCTCTCGAGCCCCACGCTCCGCGAGACCTTCTCCAAGGTCGACCTGAAGGACTTCCGCAAGTACCTCGAGACGGGGATTTCGCCGCAGTATGAGGACGAGAAGATCCTTGGACGCTGGCGGTTGGACCCGGGCACGGTGTTCACCCAGCTCAAGCGGGACCGCCTAAACCTCAGCCCGGCCGACATGCGGGCGGTTCGCGCGGCGCTGGGCCCGGTGCTCTCCGGGGCCACGATGGTCGCCTACACCGACGGGCGTTTCTCGATCAAGATTACCCCGCCCGCAGCGCCTGCCCCGGCACCCACCGAGGGAGCCGAGGCCGGTGGCGGTGGTGGTGCCTACGGGGGTGCTGGCGGCGGTGGAGGCGCCATGTCGGCCCAGAATGCCATGATGGCGCGCTACGGCATGCGCCCCCCGTCCGCAACACCGACCCCTCAGGCCGCCCCGCCCAAGACCCCCAAGGCCCCAAAGCTGCCGCCGGGTCTGGAGTTCATCCAGAATCTCAAGTCCTTCGACGGCACCTGGACCCGGGCCGACGGTCGCTACCAACTGGGCGTGGATGCGCAGGGCATGAAGGTGGCGCTGGACGCGAGCATCAACGAGACCGGCCGACTCACCTGGACCTTCGGCAGCGGTGAGCAGAAGTTCACCGTGTTCTTCGTGAAGACCAGCTGAGCGCCGTCCGGACGGAAACTTTCTGTCGGCCCCGGGGCACCTCCTTTCGACGGACCCAAGGAGGGATGCGATCGGCCTATCCGCCACGGGTATGCCCTTGGGATATTCCACCTTGGGATATTCCACATTGGGATCAGACACCCTCGCAGGCGCGATCCTCCTCCCGCCTACCACCTGGGAACTCAGCGGAAACTCAGCGGGAAGATCCCGTGAAGCGCACCCGATAGGACTCCGCGCCCGCGCCATCGGGCAACCGGAACAACCCCTCAGGCAATGGGTTCGTGGACGAGAACCCCGCCGCGGGAACCGGCGATCTGGAGCGGGCGCTCCAAGACACCCGCGGATTCGGGAAGGCCAGGCCGGAAGCCCAGGCCGGATCGACCGCCGGGACGGCGGCAGGCGCCGCTGCCTCCGGGGTCCGCCAGGCGCCGACCTCGGCCACCTCGGGGCCAAGGGAAACAGGCGGCGGGGGCGGCAGGTCCACGTCGGATGACCCGACCGGCAGCGCGGCTTCCGAGGCGATGCTTCCGGAAGACTCGGCCCGGGAATCGACGGCGGTCGACGAATCGATCCAGGACCATGCCGCAAGGGCGGCCAACAACGCCGCCGCTGCACCGACATTCAGGAAGGCGGGCCGCCGTCCCCACTCCGCGACCGACCCGACGCAAACCCGGGGAAGCCATCGATGCCAGAACGAGCGCGCCCGCTCGGCCTCCAGGGCCCTGATCCGCCCGAGCACGCCGTCCTGGAAGCGGGGGTAATAACCGGGGGGCGGCGCCTCGTGGCGCTTGAGACGAAGCAACTGGCGGAGCCTCTCGTTGGATTCTTCCTCGTTCATGTCCTGTCGTTCAGTCGGGATCGGGGGCTTGGGGGTGCGTTGGGCGGGGCGGATGGGCTTGGGGCAAGGCTGGGAGGCGTCATCCCTTCGAAGTCACTTCATCCAGTCGGACAACCACCCCTGGAGTTGCTGATGGGCGTAGAACAGCCGCGACCGCACGGTCCCGGGATTGATCCCCAGGATCCGGGCGATCTCGTCGTGGGGCAAACCCTGGATGTCGTGCAGCGTCACCACGGTCCGGTGATCTTCCGACAGCTTGAGCATCGCCTCGTTGAGTCGGCGCTGCAGCTCGGCGAGGCTGGCATCCCGCCGGGGAGTCTTCTCGGAGACCAGCGCCACCAGGTCGGGATCGGATTCCGGTTGGAGGTCAAGGTCGTCGAGGCTCAGGTGCGTCGTCCGGTTGCGCCGCAGCTTGAGGTGGTTGAGGCAGGTGTTGACCGCGATCCGGTAGATCCAGGTGTAGAAGCTCGAGTCGCCCTTGAAGTTCCGCAACGCCTGCCAGGCCTTCACGAAGGCGTCCTGGGCGAGGTCGTTGGCGTCCTCGTGGTGGCCGGTCATGTGGTAGCAAAGTCCGTAGATGCGCTCACGGAACTCGCAGACCAGTTGGTCGTAGGCGGCGAGGTCTCCGGCCTGGGCCCTCCGCACCCAATGGGCCACCTCCGTCCCGGAGTCAGAACCCGCCGGGGTACGCGGTGGGATGCGCGGCTGGGTACGCGGCTGGAAATGGGTCGACACCGTCGACTCGGCGATCGGATCCATCAATGCGGCGACGCTCACGGCTTAGGAGCCGGCAAGCAAGTCGGTTTGTCGCGCAAGAAATCGGTTCAACGCCGACAACGCCTCGACCTGCGGGCCCGGCTTCAAGTGGGACAGCGCCCGGTCGGCGTCGTTCAAAAATCCTGTGATGACCTCGCGCGACCGCTCCAGGGCCCGGTGGCCTTCCAGAAGGTCCCGCACCCGGGGGAAGAATTCGGGTTGCCAGTCCTCCAGCCAGCCGATCAGGCGCTGGCGCTCGTCGGCACTCGCATGGTCGAGGCCCACGATCAGCGGCAGGGTGACCTTGCCGCTCGCCAGGTCGGTGCCCAGCGATTTGCCCGCCGCGGACTCGACTCCGTAAAGGTCGAGGCAGTCGTCGTAGATCTGGTAGGCGGTGCCCAGGGACATCCCGTACCGCCGCAGCGCAGAGACCTCGGAAGGGCTTCCGCCGGAGAGCCGGGCCCCCAGGTCGCAGGCGAGGGCGAAGAGCTCGCCGGTCTTCATCTCGATGACCTTGAAATAATCGGGCCGATCGACGGACCAGCGCCGTCGGCGGTGGCTCTGAAGGATCTCGCCGGCGCAGACGCGGCCGCTGGCCGAGGCGACCAACCGGGAGACCTCGGCGCTCGGCAGGTCGGCCGACAACTTGAGGGCGTGGGCGAAGAGGCAGTCGCCCAGGAGAACGGCCACCTGGTTGCCCCACTTGGCGGCCAGGGTGGCGCGGCGCCGCCGCATGCTGGCCTCGTCCATGATGTCGTCATGCACCAGGGTGGCCAGGTGGATCATCTCGATGATGACCGCCACGGCGACCGAATCGTCGGTCAGGGGGCCCACTGCCCCTCCGGAGAGCGCGACGAGGGTGGGACGCAGTTGCTTGCCCTGGTTTTCGAGGGCGTAGCGGGCGTACTCGGCGATCTCGGAATCGAATTCGTCGACCTGCGCCTCCAGCGTCGCCGACACCCGGGCAAGGAACTCGCGGGCGGGAGCGATCACGGGCTCCCAGTCGGCGACGGAAAGCGCCTCTGGGATCCCGGGCTGCGTCTCGAGTACGGCCGACATCTTGGGCGACACTATGGGTCCATCACGACAAGGGTCAAACCCGGGCCACGGGAATGCCCCCGGGGCCGTCCATGCCGCTGGCGTCCCCCGACGCCCGCGGTGCGATCCCCACGCCGGCCGGGATCCCTCCCGGCAGGACGATCCGAACCCCGAATTTGGGATTGCCCCGCCACCGACAAAGGCGTTCAACAGCGGGAATGTCCGCCTA